>JAYZAS010000010.1 GCA_036339585.1 Pseudomonadota bacterium | reverse complement strand
ATCTACAATTTTTATTTATATATTTTGAAATTTATTTCAAAAAGTTTATTTTTACGTTTTATTTTTGGTCTTAATAAATATATTTATTTATTTTTATAAATCAGTACTTGCGCTGCTTTGCCCCTACCATCAGACGCATTTTCGCTATATTGTAGATCTAATACACGCAGTTATTCGATGAGAGTTATGATGAGCCAAAATGATACTTTGGAGATAATTCAATCTCTACTCGCCAGTAAAGAATTGAGTGATGATACACGTGAGGATTTGGGAGACTTTGAAAGAGACGTTGAAAAGGGCAATTTGCACAAAGATGACGAAGCTTATGTGCAAGCCTTAGCGAACCGGCTCAATATTTCGACTGGTTCAAAAAAAGTATCGAGGAACAAAAGAAATAGCAGTGCTGCACGCACCAAGGCCGGGTCAATTGATTGGCAAGAACGCGCAGTCATTGCTGAGGCACGAGTCGAGGAACTAGAAAATGACGTTACCAATCTCAAGAAAAAAATAAAGGACAATGATAACAACCCGCAAAATTCATCCGAAAACCCTTGGGATAAAAAAGCACTTCAAGATCTAATTGATCAGTTGTACGACGCAGAGAAGGATCAGCTTCAAAAAATAAGTAATGAAGATGCATCGGCGATCTTAAAGAAAATGAAAGCCGATTTTTCATGAATGTTACTGTCAGCGACTATTTTTGACTTCAATCCGCTGAACCTCTCGTCCCTCTTCCATATCAAAAATTATTAGTTGTGTTAGATTGTCTGGCATAGACAATCTCATCAAGATACGATTACCATTCATTATGGTCTCACGAATTTCCGCCCCTACAGGGAGAGTTAAAGGCAAAGGATTTCGAACTAAGGTGCCTCCTTTTTCAGCGTCACCAAATTTTGCGGCAATCCCATAGGCTAAAAAACCTAAACCAATTAAGATTAAGAAAGCCATAGTAACAACCAGAATTTTAAGAGCTTGTAGTTTCATAATTGGAGGCTACCGTTTGTTTTGCAAAATGAGTGACGAAAAAAAAATATTAACCATTAATGCTGACGATGAAGGCAAAAGACTTGATGTGTGTCTTGTGAGGGCTTACCCAGCATTATCTCGATCACAGCTAAAAAAAATGATTTTAGCGGGTAAGGTAATCCATCATGAAAAGACGATAACTGACCCAGCCTATCGCGTCAAACAGGAACAAACTTTTACTCTAATGGTTCCTCACTCGGAACAAATAGACCTCGTGCCCGAAAATATAAATCTCGACATACACTACGAAGACGATGATCTGATCGTAATTGATAAACCCGCAGGACTTGTGGTTCATCCCGGAGCGGGCACTCCAAATGGCACATTAGTGAATGGTTTGCTCTACCACTGCGGATCATCACTTTCGGGTATCGGTGGCATTAAACGGCCGGGCATTGTGCACCGATTAGACAAAGACACTAGTGGTTTAATAGTGGTAGCGAAAAACGATCGAAGTCACAGGCGCCTTAGTTTGCAGTTCGAACAGCACAGCGTCGAGCGTACGTACCATGCATTAGCATGGGGCTCGCCAAAACCACTGTCAGGTCAAATTGAAGGAAGAATCGGTCGTCACCCTCATAAACGCAAAAAGATGGCCGTGGTATCTGAGAACAGGGGTAAATTTGCGCTCACGCGATTTCGCACTCTTAAACGTTATGGTTCACGAGTATTCAAGGCCGAGTGTCGGTTGGCAACAGGACGCACCCATCAAATACGCGTACATTTAGCACATATAGGGCACCCGTTGGTGGGTGATCCTATTTATAGTCGCACAACAGAAGCACGCCTCAGCGGTATTTCAGAAAGCGATATTGAGTCAATAAAAACCTGCAGACGCCAAGCCCTCCACGCAGTAACACTCGGCTTTGTACATCCAAGGAGCGGATTAAAAATGTGCTTTAGCTCAAAATTTCCTGAGGACCTTAGGAATTTAGAGTCGATATTTGAGCGGATTAAATCTCCGAGCTAACAGTTCTCAAAAATATATTTCAGCGATATTATTGAAAAAAATAATAAAAATCACATATCTAGTGTGGTATTAAATGCCACGCTATTGTGTTAGGAGTGAAAATCGGTGGCCGGAACAACACTACCAAGCTTAAGCATAAGTCCTGAGGGCAATCTGCAACGATACCTGCAACAAATTCGCCAGTTTCCAATGCTGGAGAAGCAAGAAGAATACATGCTTGCAAAAAGGTGGCGTGAACATGAGGATACTGAGGCGGCTCACAAGCTAGTGACTAGTCATTTAAGACTCGTTGCTAAAATTGCGATGGGTTATCGGGGGTCTGGTCTGCCTGTGAGCGATTTGATTTCTGAGGGTAACGTTGGTCTGATGCAGGCTGTGAAGAGGTTTGAACCAGACAGGGGGTTCCGTCTCGCAACATATGCAATGTGGTGGATTAAGGCATCCATTCAAGAGTATGTTTTACACTCGTGGTCTCTTGTTAAAATGGGAACCACTGCAGCGCAGAAGAAGTTGTTCTTCAACCTTCGTAAAATGAAAAATAAATTGGAGGCTTTTGAGGAAGGCGACTTGGCGCCTGAACATGTCGAACACATATCCTCGGAGTTGAATGTCCCCGAGCATGACGTCGTGTCGATGAACAGGCGTCTAGCTGCACAGGACCACTCTCTTAATACGCCACTGAAAGCATCGGGCGATGGTGAATGGCAAGACTGGTTAGAGGATGAAACCGAAAGTCAAGAAATTCAAGTGGCTGAGGCCCAAGAATTGCAAAAACGGCGTGAAATGTTGTCGAACGCTATGGCTATTCTGAACGAGCGAGAGAAACATATAATTCAGATGCGCCGTTTGAAGGATGATACTATGACTCTGGAAGAATTAAGCAATGAATACGGAATTAGTCGAGAACGCGTTCGACAAATAGAAGCACGCGCCTTCGAGAAACTCCAGAAAGCTATTCAATCTCAAGCCGCAGAAAAAACCTTTATCACATAGCAGCAGTCATCTTTTTCCATCGTTAGAATCGGCATTGTCGGCATCAAGTGGCTCACCTAAAAGTTCAGATACATTGACGTCGTCGGGGATTAGTTTTTCGGCTTCGAAGCGAACCTCGTTTCCCCAGTTTTTTATTAATGCCTTCTGTCTTTTCTTGATTGCTGCTGCTTTCACCTCACTTTGCATAGATAACCAAACAGCAACAAAAGGTGGCACGCTATAATAGATTATCCAGCCAACAGCACCGGCAGCGTACATCGTAACTAACACAATTGGATCACTAACCAACTCGAGAGCTGCATCAACCCCCCCGCTACCCCCACTAAATAGTTTGATTGCACTAGGTAGAACCCCTACCCCGTTGGGAAAGGCAACGGTCATCGTAAAATACCGCCGCGATGATCGATCTATTACTAATGCTCCCATCGTAGGCGCCATACCTATGGCGACTAAGATAAAAACATCTAAAAAGACAAAAAAGATTAAAGCCGCAGCAACTAGGGTATAAATCCAGGCTTTCATCGAGCCTGCTTTAATAGAACCTGATTTTTTATTTTTGTCTGCCATCACGCTTTACCCCAGTATCCAATACACTCCCATGCTTATCAGGACAATCATCGACAGAATTAAGGAGAAGAAGGCACTTATCTCAGCTCCAATTACTTTGGCCAATTCTAGTCGATGAGTTTTTTCAAATTCCATCCTTTGCATCGCTTGAATAGACCCAGCAAATTCTTTAACTGCTTTATCGTTATCTGATCGGTCACTTTCAAGATATTTTGAATTGTCGACGAGTCTCAAGATGTCCGCTAGCCGTCCATCTTTAGAAATTTCAGACAATCGTTTTCTAACCAGATCTCTCTGACGTCGACTGCGGAAACGTTCAATAGCCGGATCAAGAATTTCTACTGCTATCTTACAGAGGTTAGGTGCTACAGACGAGCCCGCTTCCTCCTGCACGTGTCCTAAGATACGAACATTAGCAATAGCTAAAACAGCAGGGTCTGAACGGTTTTGAAGCTCACGCAATTCAGTCATAATGCTAACTTTCATGCGAGCAACTAAGAACGCAGCAATATGCCGATCAACAGGCTCTATAAGTGTCTCCGGATTGGCAATGGCTATGCGCTCGAATGCTTCAAGCATCTCAACCATATCGTAAACATACTCTGATTCTAAAAGCGGTGATTGGCAAGGTACGTTTGGATTGAGCTCGTATATTACCCTTTCGAAACCCTGACCAAGTTCTGAATGGGCTAGGAATGGAATCATTTGGTCATATAACGAAATAAAGCGAGTTATATCTTCCCCCGCTTTACCCATCATTTTACACGCAAACGATATTAGATCACCTTTAAGAACTTCCGAGAGATCCTTGCTAAGATCTTTGTCACCTCCTGGAGCGGCAATCAAATAACCAATTCCATCAAGTGTAGCAGAAAAATTTTTAAATCTTATTGGTCCTAGCGGATCCAACGCAATAATGATCCGAGCTAACATGCGGTCATCAGTCTCAATGCCACCGGCTGCGGGTTCTTTAGCCGTATTAACAGCCTCGATCGCTTCTTCATTTCCCAAACTTCGCCTTAGCCATTCATCGAGCGAGCCACCACGTACCGGTTCAATAGCAGAATCCCACTTTTGTCCAAACACGCGAGCCACATTACGGCGGGTAAAAATCTTATTACCTCCGAAAGAAAACGCTTGCGTTGCTCTCGAAATTTCTTGTTGTTTAGGACTTAGCCTGCGCCCAGCGAGCCAAAGCTCTAAATCATCCAATGTCCAACGCTCATCAACATCGTCCATCAAAAGCCCTCGCACAATCTCCAACATGGTTAGGGATAGGCGGTGGCCAGATATGAGTGCGTTATAGCTTCCGCGTTCCAGTTTTGCAGAAAGAATTTCATCGTCACTCATCCCAGTCCCAGGACTTTGCCCAATCAAAAGTGCCAATATGCAAACGCCAAAAGAGTAAAGATCATCCGATATCGATCCGAGCCCACGCCCACTTGCAGGAGCCATCGCCGTTTCTACCGTCTCATAAGCTACTGGCTGATTAATTGCTGGAGGAGCCGCAAGGCACTCACCCAACATAATTGTCGCCTGACCTGTGGAGACGCTATCGTAAAAAAGATTGGTTGGCCTGATAGCACGATGCGTCAGATTCTGATGATCAATATCGCGAAGCGCCGCCGTTACTGGTTTTATAAAATTCTGTGTGATTATTTCCTCGGAAGCAATTTGAATTGGGCTATCGATACTATCAGCTACCCTTTTTCCACGAGGGCGCTCGTAAATTAAAACCGGGCAACGACGATCTTCTAGAGGCCAATCTATTACTTTCCAATCCACAACCCGGACTAGCCCAGGTTGATCAACACGGTTCATCGTCGACACTTGTTCATGGCGCGGGGACTGCTTGGGATCGCAGACCAAAGCCAACAATTCCCGGCCAGCATTGTTAACATCTGAAGCGGCGTAAGCTAACGCCGGTGGCGAGTCAAATTCCTTTAACGGCTGATCTGAAAAAACATCATACCAGCCCTCAGTACTTACCGTGCCGCTATTTTGTTCGCCCGGTTGCCTGTTTTCATCAGCCATAAGGGCTCCGATACCAAGTAATCACAGTTTCGTTGGATACGTATTCTTGTGCCTACAGCATATGCAATCTTGAACCAGTCAAAACGGCAATTGTGCCTTAGGCTTCCTATCTAATCACATTTATAAATTTCCATCACGCATTTCCTACACAAAAACCACTGAGTGAAACATCTCACCCACCAAACGGATCGATAACGGTAATGGTATCGTCCCGCTCCGGACTAGTTGAAAGCAATGAAACTGGTGCTTCAATGAGTTCTTCAATCCGCCCTATATACTTTATAGCTGCAGCGGGCAGCTCATCCAATGATCTTGCTGCTTCTGTGCTCTGTTTCCAACCTTCTAACGTCTCATAACAAGGTAATACTGATGATTGAGCCCGCATCGAAGCAGGCAAGAAGTCCACACTTTCGCCATCTAGTTTATAGGAAGTGCAGATATTAAGATTATCGAGCCCATCAAGAACATCAAGTTTAGTGAGTGCAATACCATTTATGCCGGCAGTTTTGATTGCTTGGCGGACCATAACCGCATCAAACCAGCCACACCGCCGTTGGCGACCAGTTACTGTGCCGAATTCGCGCCCTTTTTGCCCAATACGCTGCCCTATTTCATCGTTCAGTTCCGTTGGAAATGGACCACTGCCAACTCTCGTTGTATATGCTTTCGTAATTCCCAAAACGTAATCCAGAGCTCCAATACCGATACCCGTACCTGTTGCCGCTTGTCCTGCAAGAGTATTTGATGACGTTACAAACGGGTAAGTCCCATGATCAATATCGAGCATGACGCCTTGAGCTCCCTCAAACAAGATCCGCTTACCCACGTTTCGTGCATTATCTAACTCTAACCAGACCGGAGCTGCATAACTAAGGAGTTCGTCTTTTGTTTCCCTAAGCGTATTGATTATCATTGATGCTTCTAGAGACGCTATGCCGAAACTGCGCCGCAACGGATTGTGATGCCGCAATAATTCGTTTGCTTTGAATTCCAATACGTCAGGATCTTTTAAGTCACAAACACGGATTGCTCGCCGTGCAGCCTTGTCTTCATAGGCAGGACCGATGCCACGGCCAGTGGTACCAATAGCTGATTTTCCACTAGCCTTTTCTCTCGCCAAATCCAGTTCTTGGTGCAATGGCAAAATTAATACCGCATTGTCTGCTATTTTTAATTTCTCCGGAGAAATATCTACACCCGCCAAACGAAGCCGCTGTATTTCATCTATTAGAGCACGCGGGTCAACAACCACCCCGTTACCAATAACTGAAAGCTTTCCGGAACGCACTACTCCCGACGGCAACAGACTCAACTTATATTCGGTTCCATTAATGACGAGTGTATGGCCAGCATTGTGCCCTCCTTGAAACCGAACAATTACATCTGCTCGTTCACTGAGCCAATCGACAATTTTGCCTTTCCCCTCATCACCCCATTGAGCGCCAACAACGACCACATTACTCATAGTCCCCTCCATTTTTATGGCCCGTCTTTCACTAAATAATATCAATGATAGGCGGCGCACCCAGCATTGTAGTTTCAGGAAAGCTCGTGCTCTATCGTTTTGTTGCACTTCAATTGGGCATCACCCAAATTTATGCCATGCTTTGTTATTCTGACTGACCAATATGCTTTAAAAATTTCAGATTGTTTTAACAAAGCAAACTTTCATCAAGCCAGTTTCGTAAATTTGTCAGCATTTTAGAATAGTACTTGGAAGGCTTTTCTGAAAGAAAAAACAATACTCGTTGTTTTGTCGAAAAAACTGAGTATTCGACTAACAATCTTCATCAAATTAGTTTCTCAGTAAAGTAAAACCCCTCAATAACAAAAAGGTATTTGATAATAGTGATTTGATGGTGAACAGATCAGAATTTAAGCGATTTGACCTGCGTCACATTCGGGAGGGCTCTAATTGACTCAAGCGTTTCAAGAGCGGCGGCATCGTCAATTTGTATCAAAGCAATTGCCTCCTCTCCTGCATCAACCCGGCCTAAGTGAAAAGTAGCAATATTAACATTTGCTTCGCCTAAAGCGCCACCAATTGCTCCAATTACTCCAGGCCGATCATTGTTTGCGATGTACAACATATGTGGCCCAAGTTCGGCCTCAATTGGTATTTCATTTATTGCAACAACGCGGCCTCGGTTACCACCGAACAGAGTACCTGACACACTCCGTTCACGGCGCTCAGTTTTCACTATAACCCGGATCAAATTTTCATATTCATCAGGATTTTCGTGGCTAACAACCCCAACATCTATACCCCTATCCCTTGCTATGATGGGCGCACTTACCATATTTACATTTTCGAGAAGAGGTTTTAACAACCCATGCAGCATGCAACTAACAAGAGGCTTGGTGTTTAGCTGTGTAACGGTCCCGTAAAATTCAATGGTAACTGCTGTTAGTCCGGTTTCGGTCAATTGTCCGGCAAAGCTGCCAAGCTCCTCAACTAGTGTCATATAGGGTTGCAAGCGAGGAGCATCTTCGGCAGAAACTGAAGGCGCATTAATCGCATTTTGCACAGTCCCCGTTAATAGATAGTCGGCCATTTGTTCTGCAACCTGCACTGAGACAATTTCCTGTGCCTCGGTGGTTGCAGCGCCAAGATGAGGAGTTGCGACAAATTCCTCATGCCCAAACAAAGGATTGCTATCCGCCGGCTCATTTACAAATACATCAAATGCAGCTCCAGCTACTTTACCATTATCGAGCGCTTCGCGGAGATCATCCTCGTCAACAATTCCACCCCTCGCACAGTTAATGATACGCACTCCATCCCGCATTTTTTCTATCGCGCTTTTATTGATGAGATTACGCGTTGCCTCAACCAGTGGAGTATGAATCGTTATGAAATCAGCGCGGGCAAAAAGCATTTCCAATTCTACTTTCTCCGCACCTATTTCATTAGCTCGCTCCTCAGAAAGAAAAGGATCATAAACAACAACCCTCATTTTGAGGCCCTTTGCGCGATCCACTACAATTGTTCCGATATTACCACAACCAACCACACCCAGGGTTTTTCCAGTAATCTCGACACCCATAAACCTATTTTTTTCCCATTTCCCATCTTGCGTCGATGAGTTCGCTGCAGGGATTTGCCTAGCAAGAGCCATTAACATAGCAATGGCATGTTCTGCCGTTGTAGTGGTGTTTCCAAATGGCGTATTCATAACAATAACGCCTTTTTTTGACGCTGCGTCTAAATCGATATTGTCTACACCGATGCCTGCCCGTCCGACTAATTTCAGTTTTTCCGCAGCATCCAAAATCTCTGCTGTCACCTTTGTCGCAGAGCGAACGGCCAGTCCGTCATACTGACCAATAATGCCTAATAAATCATCTTTGCTCAAACCCGGCTTGAAATCCACCTCGATGCCGCGGTTTTCAAACACTTTGGCCGCATCTTGGCTTAGTTTGTCCGAAATCAGAACTTTTGCCATAGTTTTACGTCCTATATCTGCTTTTCCAAAATTAATTTGTCTGTTTTGTAAATTGAGTAAACGCCCAGTCTAGCCACGGAAGCAATGCTTTTATATCCGCGGTCTCAACAGTAGCCCCACCCCATATACGTAAACTTGGAGGCGCCGCCCTGTGATTATTGAGGTCGTAGGCCACCCCCTCATTTTCAAGCAATGAGGAGATATACTTTGGGGCATTTTTCAAAGCCTCAGGGCCTAAGCCACTTGCTTTAGAAATTTCAACACAGATTGATGTACAAGACCGTGTGGCAGGATCCTTTGGAAGAAATTCTACCCAGGTTGTTTTTTCCACCCAGTTAGCCACTGCATTCAGATTCGCAGCAGACCGAGATACCAATCCTTTTTTGCCGCCAACTGATCGAGCCCACTCGAGTGCAAATATCGCGTCCTCCACACATAACATTGAGGGTGTATTGATTGTAGCTCCACGAAATAGTGCCTCATCGACTTTACCATTAGCGACCATCCGGAAAACCTTTGGCAAAGGCCACGACGGTGTATGAGATTCCAACCGTTGGGCAGCACGAGGGCTTAAGGCTAGCATTCCATGTGCAGCCTCACCCCCTAGCACTTTTTGCCAAGACCAAGTAACAACATCAAGCTTATTCCACGGCATTTCCATCGCAAATACCGCAGAGGTGGCATCACAAAAGGTAAGCCCACGGCGATTAGAGTCGATCCAATCTCCATTCGGCACGCAAACTCCGCTCGTAGTTCCATTCCATGTGAAAATTACATCTCGATTGCAATCCACCGAAGACAGATCGGTGATCTCGCCATAAGGAGCTTCCATAACTCTGCTGTCCTTAATGTTGAGTTGTTTAATAATGTCAACGACCCACATTTGGCCAAAGTTCTCCCAAGCCAATACATCAACGCCACGTTGCCCTAGGAGCGACCACATGGCCATTTCGATCGCACCAGTATCCGATCCAGGCACTATAGCTAGCCTGTACTCGTCAGGAATACCCAATAGCTCCTTACTTGTGTCTATCACATTACGCAGTTTTTCAAGGCCTACAGCTGCCCGGTGCGATCGCCCCAACACGGCATCGTTTAATGCTTCGAGTGACCAGCCAGGCGGCTTTGCACAAGGCCCGGACGAGAAATTGGGGTTCTTCGGCTTACTTTGCGGCTTGTTCATTAGTGACTCCAAAAGAGCTGGTTTGGCTGATACCGACCCGCACGACCTTAGGAACACCCGGTCATTGCGTCAACCAGATAGATGTTGCCATGCAATATTTCTTGGTTGACTGCGCCCCTTTGCCGCAGGTCTCAGGTTTTGTCTGGAAAAGACAAATCATTATTGCACATAAAATTGTTCCCAAAAAGAGCAGATACTTTGAGTTTCTCTATATAAACTGCAACATTTGGAATTAGCAATGATTGACGAACTGTGTGTAAAGTATCAATATAAGGGATCCTAGGGGTGCCTTCGTAAAAGGCTGAGATATCGCTGACGCGGTGACCCTAAGAACCTGATCCGGGTTATGCCGGCGGAGGAAAGGAGCGCCTTTGTAATCTAGCTCCAAAGCATTTTCCTCACTTCCGATGCGTTCCCTGTGTCGAATTAATATTTTGGTTGGAGGACTGAGGCATGCCTAGAGACAACGACGCTATTTCTATAACAACAGGCCCAATCCCGGGATCTAAAAAAGTTTATGAAGAAGGTACAAACGGAATTCGCGTTCCCTTTCGTGAAGTTGTTTTGGAAAAAAGTGCGAATGAACCTCCTGTTCGCCTCTACGACACTTCAGGCCCTTACACGGATCCTGATGTCGCACTGAATGTAGAAAAAGGTCTGCCCGCATTGCGAAGCCCTTGGATCTCAGCTCGGGGTGATACGGTGTCTTACAAAGGTCGTGAAATTCGCCCTGAGGATAATCACCGAAATATGGGCGACCCGAAGGCGGTTCCAGAATTTCCATCAAAGCGTGCCCCACTCAGGGCAAAGACTGGAAAAAATGTTAGCCAAATGAGGTATGCTCGCGAGGGTATCATCACGCCAGAAATGGAGTATATCGCAATACGTGAGAACCTTGGCCGGTCCGAATTTTTTGGTGATGGAGAGAGTTTCGGTGCTGAAATTCCCGAATACGTGACAGCTGAGTTTGTACGCGAGGAGGTTGCGAGGGGCAGAGCGGTGATTCCTGCCAACATCAATCATCCTGAGACGGAACCGATGATCATCGGGCGTAACTTTCTAGTTAAAATTAATTCTAACATCGGAAATTCGGCAGTTTCATCGTCAGTCGCGGAAGAAGTCGATAAGATGGTTTGGTCAACCCGGTGGGGCGGCGACACGGTTATGGATTTGTCCACAGGTAAAGACATACATAACACCAGAGAGTGGATCATACGTAATTCGCCAGTACCCATCGGCACGGTACCTATTTATCAAGCTCTTGAGAAGGTAGGGGGAATAGCTGAAGAACTTACATGGGACATTTACCGAGATACTTTAATTGAACAATGCGAGCAAGGAGTGGATTATTTCACGATACATGCTGGCGTAAGGCTCAAATATATCCCTATGACAGCGCAGCGCCTTACGGGGATAGTGAGCCGTGGTGGTTCAATAATGGCTAAGTGGTGTCTCGCTCACCATAAGGAAAGCTTCCTGTACACCCGATTTGAAGAAATCTGTGAATTGATGAAGGAGTATGATGTAACGTTTTCGTTAGGAGACGGCCTCCGTCCCGGTTCAATTGCAGATGCCAATGATAAATCACAATTTGCCGAACTTGAAACACTAGGCGAATTAACCGAAATAGCATGGAAACATGACGTGCAGGTCATGATCGAAGGTCCGGGGCATGTACCTATGCACAAAATTAAAGAAAATATGGATAAGCAACTGGAAATTTGTCATGAGGCACCGTTCTATACCCTCGGCCCGCTAACAACAGATACCGCGCCCGGTTATGACCACATCACGTCAGCGATCGGTGCTGCAATGATTGGTTGGTTCGGAACTGCAATGCTTTGCTACGTCACTCCGAAGGAGCATTTGGGCCTTCCAAATAGAAAGGACGTGAAAGATGGTGTGATAACTTACAAATTGGCTGCCCATGCTGCTGATCTTGCAAAAGGACATCCGGGCGCGCGCCTCTGGGACGACGCCCTGAGCCGGGCACGTTTCGACTTCCGCTGGCGTGATCAATTTAAATTAGCAATGGATCCTGAAACGGCAGAAGATTTTCACGATCAAACCTTACCAGCTGAAGGCGCAAAAGTAGCCCATTTCTGCTCAATGTGCGGTCCTAAGTTCTGCTCGATGCAAATAACACAAGAAATACGTGAGTTTGCCGAAAAGGGGATGTCAGAAATGTCTGATAAGTTTGTGGAGGGGGGTTCTGAGCTTTATCAGCCCAGCAAAAAAATATCATCTGAAAAAATAAACGTTGAAGCTGCAGAATGAGTACGTAAGTCCCAGAGAAAAGTCAGCAAACGGGCATATACTTTTTGCATTCGAACGATAGAATTTATTTGTTCAATAATTATTCGGGAGAGGTTATCCCTTAAATTGCATCAGCAATGGCTTTGCCCACTTCCTTAGTCTTTGCTTTACCGCCCATATCTGGAGTTTTAGGCGCCTTTGGGTCGGCTAATACGTTTTCGATAGCCTCTACGATTGCAGCGCTTGCTGTGTGCTGCCCCAAATGACCTAACATCATGGCCGCAGACCAAATTTGCCCGATTGGATTAGCAATGCCCTCTCCGGCGATGTCTGGTGCGGATCCATGCACGGGCTCAAACATTGAAGGATGTTCTCCTTCCGGGTTGATATTAGCGGACGGCGCTACTCCAATTGTCCCGGTCACACCAGGACCCAAGTCAGAAAGAATATCACCAAACAAGTTTGACCCTACCACCACGTCAAAGGTATGCGGGCGTCCAACAAAATGTGCGGTCAGGATATCAATATGATATTGATCGGTCTCAACCTCTCTATAATCTTTTGCATTTTCAGCAAATCGCTCATCCCAGTACGGCATTGTATACATAATACCATTAGATTTTGTTGCTGATGTGAGCTTTTTCCTTCTCTTTAACGCAAGCTCGAAAGCAAACCGTTGGATACGATCAACACCCTGACGTGTAAAAACCGTCTCTTGAACAACCGTCTCTCGATCCGTGCCCTCAAATATTCTTCCCCCCATTTCTGAATATTCGCCTTCAACGTTCTCTCGCACAACGTACATATCGATGTCACCAGGCTTGTAGCCTTTTACGGGAGCTTCTATCCCCGGCAGAAGCCGCACAGGACGCAGATTCACATACTGGTCAAAATGACGACGTATCGGAATTAGAAGACCCCAGAGCGACACGTGATCGGGCACGCCAGGATATCCCACAGCACCCAAAAAAATCGCGTCATGAAGCCGTAATTGATCTATCCCATCCTCCGGCATCATCCTTCCATCGTTTAAGTACGTTTGGCAACTCCATGGAAAATCACTGGTCTTAAAGCGGATATTAAACCTGCTAGCCACTTTATCCAAAACCCTGAGCCCCTCTGGCAAGACCTCTTTTCCAATACCATCTCCTGGAATATTCGCTATGCTGAAAGATATTGTTTCTTTGCGACCTGCCATTAAGTCCTCCCGTCACATTTTTCCACATAGCCTTGTCTCAGAGCTTTAGAGAGATTGCAAGTACGATTGCGCGAGTGTAAGTCATTAAGATGGAATTGATAAGACAAGTTAACAAGGCTAGTATTGCCTCTGGTGGCCAACTACTTGCTGAAGGTAATTTAGTGGCTTTCCCAACCGAGACTGTTTACGGACTCGGTGCGAACGCAAAAGACGGGCGCGCAGTGGCAAAGATATTTGCCGCAAAAAATAGGCCTATTTTCAATCCATTAATCATTCATTTAAGTGACCAATGCGAGGCTTATGAACACGCAGTTTTAAATAGCTCGGCTAAAGCTCTAGCTGATGCATTTTGGCCTGGTCCCCTAACGCTCGTGCTCCCGCGCCACCAAAGATGTGAAATTTCATCTCTAGCTAGCGCTGGGCTCGATACCGTAGCACTTCGGGTGCCTGCCAATGCAGCTGCGAGGCAGTTAATTACAGCTGCCCGTAAACCAATTGCAGCACCAAGCGCTAATCTTTCAGGTCGACTAAGCCCTACCCGTGCAGAACATGTTGCTAACCAGCTCAAGAGACAAGTGTCATTAATTCTTGATGGTGGTCCTTGCGACATCGGGTTGGAGTCTACAGTAGTCGATGTAAGCACAAACATTCCCGTGATATTACGCCCCGGGGGACTGACAAGCGAAGCAATCGCGCAAGTGATTGGCCGGAAATTGCTTCATAACACTGGGAGTAAAACCGAGATAAAGTCTCCGGGAATGCTTGTGAACCACTATGCTCCCTCCTTAGCCCTTCGAATAAATGCACAAAAGCCACGCCCAGGTGAAGTATTCCTCGGATTTGGCAAAGATGCAATCAATGCTGATTTGAACTTAAGCCCCACGGGCGATTTGTTGGAGGCAGCCGCAAATCTTTTCGCATACTTGCATCGGCTCGACTCAATGCCAGCAACAGGAATCGCCGTGATGCCTATACCAACAGAGACCATCGGTTGGGCGATCAATGATAGGCTCCGGCGTGCCGCTTGCCGATAGGCTCGTAGCGCGAACAAAATTACTATCAATCAATGAGCTAAGAGACCGAGCTTTTATCAGTATGTCGCAAGTTATACATTTATTAGCCGGGCGATATAGAATTCGAAAATTCAATAAAACAATAGCTTAGTTCGTATGCAGCTTTATTTCATAGATTCTACAACAGAAAAGTTACTGATTTTCACTATATGCTGGCTTGAGAAAGATTACCGGCAATCTATAATTTGTAGTGTTTCTCATAACCGACGATTATAAAGTTCTTAATCCCGAACTCTTCGAAATATGCATTTCAAATTAAAATTTTATTGGTGACTTAACTTCAAACTGATTACGTTACGTATATTACTTAAATACGAAGCTTGGGTACGCTAAGAAAGGCAAGATGAGAGCAATTATGTCTCCTGATGATTATACAAGTCTGCTGCCCATTGAAGCGTTTGAGCAACTAAAAAATGTTGTTGGACACAAGGGTTATATCACAGATGAAGCAGAGCTAGCCCCATACCTCTTGGACTGGCGTGGACAATTTCAGGGTACATCCCCTTTGGTGCTCCGACCCGATACCACCAAGCAAATAGCGGATATTGTCCGTATCTGCAATGACTATAAGATAAAGATTGTGCCTCAGGGTGGAAATACCGGGATGAACGGAGCCGCAACACCAGACGACAGCGGCAGTTCCATAGTCATAAGTACAACTCGCTTGAATAAAATTCGGCACCGGGACCCACTCAACTACACGATCGCCGTCGAAGCAGGATGTGTGCTTCAGAATATTCAAAAAGAAGCAGCTCAAATGGATCGTCTTTTTCCGTTGAGTTTAGGTGCAGAAGGGTCCTGCCAAATCGGTGGGAATCTCGCAACAAATGCCGGCGGAGTAAACGTTCTTCGTTATGGCAACATGCGTGATCTTGTTCTGGGGCTTGAGACAGTGTTGCCTAATGGTGAGATTTGGAGCGGTTTGAAAGGCTTGCGTAAAGATAATACGGGTTATGACCTCAAGCATCTTTTCATTGGTTCTGAGGGAACACTTGGCATAATCACCGCTGCTACCTTGAAACTTTTTCCTAAACCAAAATATTTTGAAACCTGTTTTACCGCTGTAGCAGGTTTAAAAGAAATCATTGAGCTTTTGGATCGTGCTCGCCATCGCAGCGGCGATGGAGTAAGCAGCTTTGAATTAATCACTCGCCCGCCTTTGGAGCTTGCCTTTCAGCATGGAAAAGGCTTATCAGACCCACTCGCTGAGCCTTCGGAACTTTACGCTTTGATCGAATTCTCTAGTAGTGCCGACGTAAATGAAGAAATTATGGAAGATTTTCTGGAATCGGCACTAACAGATGGTTTGGTATCCGATGCGGTTATCGCAAAATCTGAGGCACAGCGGCAAGCATTGTGGAGGCTCCGCGAATTTTTACCGGAGGCAGAAAAAATTGAAGGAGCTAGTGTGAAGCATGACATCTCTGTCCCCGTAAGTTCTATCCCCGAATTTGTCGAAACTGCAATTTTGGCGGTAAATCAGTATATGCCAAACATTCGTCCGATATACTTTGGGCATGTTGGGGACGGCAATTTACATTTTAACTTCGCAAAGCCAAAAGCAATGACGGATCAAGCTTTTTTCCGTCATAAAGAAAAAATCAATGGAATTGTTCTTGACATCGTCGCGTCTTTGGAGGGGTCCCTCAGCGCGGAGCACGGAATCGGACAGCTTAAACGTGACTCTTTCCTTCATTATACTCCATCAATCGATCTGCATTTGATGAAACAGTTGAAGAATACTTTGGATCCTAACAAGATCATGAATCCTGGCAAACTGCTCTAAAGGGAAATAGTCGTGATAGATTACGTGCCACCGATCCGTGACATGCAGTTCTGTCTGCATGAAATGGGGGTGGTGAGTCGTGTTCGAAAATTATCTGCCTTTAAAAACCTCAGCAATGATGTGATTGATGCGATTTTAGAAGGAGGTGGGACATTTGCCCGGGAGGTGTTGGCACCAATAAACCACACAGCTGACATAGAGGGTTCCTCGATCAATGGTGGGGTGGTAAGCACACCAGCTGGATTCGCCGTGGCCTACCGGAAATTTGTGGACGGAGGCTGGGCATCGCTGCCTTTTAATCCAGTCTATGGCGGACAGAACCTGCCGTGGATCCTCGCGGCGGCAACGCAGGAAATGTGGATTTCCGCTAATACGTCTTGGTCATTGTGCCAAATTCTCACCACCGGAGCAGTCGAACTTCTCAGTGAGCATGGGACTGATGAACAAAAATCACTCTACCTTGGTAAACTTATTTCGGGTTCATGGTCTGGCACTATGAATCTGACTGAACCACACGCCGGATCAGACCTGGGAAAATTAAGCTGCAAAGCAATACCAGCGGGTGATCATTATAATATTCAAGGACAAAAAATTTATATCACGTACGGCGACCACGACATGGCCGATAACATCATCCATTTCGTGCTTGCTCGCACGCCTAACGCAAAAAGCGGTCCAAAGGGTATCTCACTATTCATTGTTCCAAAAATTCTCGTAAATCCCAATGGCACACTTGGTGACCCTAATGATCTAAGATGCTTATCTCTTGAGAAAAAGCTAGGCATCAATGCAAGTCCCACCTGCGTAATGTCTTATGGAGATAACAATGGAGCCGTGGGCTACCTAGTTGGCAAGGAAGGGAGGGGCCTTAACGCAATGTTTACGATGATGAATAACGCTCGACTAAACATTGGGATCTCTGGCCTCGCAATTGCTGAACGCGCATACCAGCAAGCCCGCGACTACGCAAAGGAACGTCATCAATTTGGGCCAATCGTAAAACATCCAGATATCCGGCGCATGTTAATGACAATGAAGACCCAAATTGAAGCAATGCGTGCAGTGATTTATGATGCAGCACTTGCGCTTGATTATGCAAAAAAATCACCGGGAAAATCACAACAAGCTCGAATTGATCTACTGATCCCAATGGTCAAGGCATGGTGCACAGATCTTGGCGTTGAGATCACATCCCTTGCCCTTCAAATTCATGGAGGTGCGGGATTTATGGAGAATACAGGGGTAGCCCAGCATTTTCGGGATGCCCGCATAGCCCCGATCTACGAAGGTACCAACGGTATTCAGTCTATCGACCTGATAAGCCGTAAAGTATTACGTGACAAAGGCGCAGCAATGTTTGCATGGATTAATGATGCTCGTGAAACAATACAAAATAATCCAAAAAATGGCATCGGCCAAGCAGTACAGGCAGGGCTCGATGATCTAGAAGAGGTAACAGATTGGATGTTAGAAAATTCGGTAACATCCCCAAACCCGGCACTGGCTGGCGCTTGTGCTTATTTGAGAATTTTCGGCGTTGTCGCAGGAGCAGTTCAATTGAGTAATGCATCTAGTTTGGCAAACAAAACTAAGTATAAAACCAGTGCATTTCATAATGCAAAGGTAATAACTGCAAAATTTTATGCCTGTCACATACTGCCGCAGATCTCGGGACTTCGACAAACAATTGAGTATGGCCATGAGGAGGTTATGACGTTACCAGAAACTTCATTCTAGTCTCATAAGCGCCAGTGTTGCCCTACGAATGTCTATAGGCAACTCGTTAATTAGCTGTTTTACAGTTTTACCATTAGTGGGGTGTTTCAAACTTGGCGCGATATCTAAGAGCGGGCGAAGCACGAAATATCGCTCATGTATCCGAGGGTGAGGCACTGTCAATGTATCAGTCGAGATGCAGCGTCTACCGTAATAGAGTATATCTAGATCAATTAGCCGCGGGCCATTTCGAGGCCCGTCGACGCGGCCCAACGCAATTTCTAATTGTTTTAATTTTTTCAACATATCAAGCGGCTCTAATTCGGTGTACCCACACACAACCGCATTATAAAAATTTGCCTGATTAAGCAGGTATTGGGGCTCGGTCTCATAAACTTGTGACTTGTTGGTAATAACCATAAATTCTGAAAGCCGGCGGCTAGCATCATTCAAATTAGCCTTCCTATCTCCTACATTGCTGCCAACCCCAATATATAATTCCTCCATATCAAGCCATTCTCTCAGAAGAAATTACACCATCTTCTGAAGTCCGGGCAATTGAATCGCACATGTCTACGATACGTTTCATAACAGTAACATCGTGAACTCTGACTATATCCGCCCCGCGAAGAACGGCAGCAGCTATCGCGGCCGCTGTCCCCTCCTCACGACACTCAGCCTCAACCCCTAATACTTTGCTGATAAACGATTTGCGGCTTGGTCCAATCAAAATTGGATACCCAAGAGCCCGTATGCGGCCTAAGTGATTGATCAAAGATAAATTCTGAGATGGTGACTTGCCAAACCCAACGCCTGGATCCAAAATAATTTGATTAGCTGGGATACCACACGCTTCCGCCGTGCGTGCACTATGTGATAATTCTTTACACACTTCGTCCAGAAAATGTTCATAGCTACGTGGGGTATACTGAGCACCTCCCTCCTCAAGCTTTTCAACTCTAGATGCACAGCTTGCGTTGTGCATTAGGATCACAGGTGCCTTTGCATCGGCAGCGACCCCAGCAATATTTTTGTCATACTTCAAAGCCCAGATATCGTTTATAATGTTGGCTCCTGCAACTAATGCAGCAGCGGCGACCTCAGCTTTGCTCGTATCGACTGAGATCATACATTCAGGCAAAGCCGCGGAAACTGCCTCAATCACAGGCACTACACGATCAATCTCTTCCGAGACTCCTACCGGTGTTGCGCCAGGGCGGGTACTTTCACCCCCAACATCAATCACGTCGGCCCCACTATTAAAAAATGTGCATGCTTGGTCAAGCGCAACCGATATTGGGTCTATTTGACCCAGTACTCCATCACCCGAAAATGAATCTGGAGTTACGTTCAAGATGCCCATTACGTAACAACGGCTGCCCCATTTAAAATGATCATCAAGAAGCATTGGATTCCCCCACATTCATAATAAAACCACCTTAAAAGACCGAATAAAGCCCGACTCGATAATTTAGATTCTAATTATACGTCAACATGACCACATTGGAGCAGACATATTAGCGCGTGCAAAAAAATCTTTCGCATATTGTACAAGTAGTTAAGCTAGTTTGATCAAATCTCATACTTCTTCGCTTGTAATTTAGAATTCAGTATCTCTATAACCATCACTGCACTCTATGTCGCACTTAGCCAACATAGGTGCAGTTTAATGTGGGGTATCCGTTCTCTTGCACTCGCTAACTGTATTATCGTTTTGAAAAGTAGTGTATTCCTGCATGATCTTTATGAATTTGGAATTTTAGTATGAGAGCTTTCCGACCGAACATCATAATAATCTTAGGTTTAGTATTGTTCTTCGGTGTTCACAACTTGAGCCATGCCGGCACCGCGCAAGCTCACACCGCCATAAGTGACTCACAACGATTTATCCAATCACTAGCAACCAAAGCGTTAGCCACGCTTGGTGATAAAACCGGCACAATTGCAAGCCGCGAAAAAAAATTACGCGCCATTTTGCAAAAAGAATTCGCAATGAAAAGAATAGCTCGGTTTGTTATTGGCATTCATTGGCGACAAATGAATCGTTTGCAACGCCGTAAATATGAACATCTGTTTTCCGAATGGGTACTCAAAACGTATACAGCACGACTTGGTGGATATTCCGGGGAGACATTCCAGGTTACTCGAGCCTCAAATGCTGGCAAAGGCGATATCATAGTGCATTCCCGTATTCTCCAAACCAATGGGAGCCCATTAATTAAGTGTAGTTGGCGGGTAAGGAATTTTAAAGGTCAGCTAAAAATTATTGACGTATATGTCGAAGGAATAAGTATGGCAGTTACCCAACGTTCAGAGTTCGCTGCCATCATCAAAAAGAATGGTCTCAAGGGCTTGCTGACGAAACTAGAAAACCGCTTGCAATGATTAGGGTTCAACCCCGTTCTACAACACGACACGGTCCAAAAATTAATTCAATTTTGTAAATCGCAATTTAATGGGATTAGAGCGAGAGTTCTTTGCCGAATGGTAGAGAAATCGTAGGCGATTAACGGATTGGAGAGAAGAAGCTAACATCCTGTGTGACGGGAAGCAAAACCATTTTATTTCAACATTTGGTGCCAAATTTTTTTTTTTTGCTATATATTGTATTGCTCAAGTAAGGGTCACCATGTTGCAAAGCGCGTAAAAGGTACCCAGTACGCAGATTTTTGATCGTTGCTCGTCACGGGGAGGCTTCAAACACTTTGTTTATTAGTCATTTTTATTGGATCCAGGGCTTTCGCGACAAGGAGTGGCATAATCTTCATAGTTGCAATAATCGAAATGATGTACTTACGCATATTAACGTTTTAATCCGCAGTAATAACTACCAAGAGCTCCGCCTAAACAAAGCGAGCTTTCCCGCCGATGATGGTGAGACGATATACACTGAACTCGCAGTTGTTCGGAACGGAGAAATTTTGAGCTGCGCCAGCCAAGGAATCAGGTCTGGGTTGCACGAAAAAATAAAAGAAGGAGCGCCCGAGACGCAGGAACTTTCGTCAGATGCATTTATTGAATCGAACGGCTCTGAGCAACTCGCTACAAATGAGTTGTCTGACATTCAGTTAGACCTGAAGGCGCCCAAAACTCCCGACGAAAGCACAGTCCCCAAAACTGCTCACCCATTCGGGTCACCAAACACAGATGGTCCTTCGTTTCTGGCCCAATCTAAAGCAAAAGAATTTTCACAATCATCTGAGGAAGTGTCGTGCCAAAATAAAGAAAGCCGGGTTTTTTTTCAAAGACATTCGCAACACCCTAAGGATCAATTGATCGAACCAGAACAGAATTTATTCCGGAAATATTTTGCGATATTAGGATCATTAGTCATAGCTTTGGTAGTTGTGGTATACGGCGCATCTCTTTCGGGCCTCACCAAGGATAATCTCGAGGAAGTGTATGCATACATAAAAAGTACTTTTGTTGTTAAAAAGCAGGATCTATCAACCAATGTCTCTGACTTGAAACAAGATGACAATGGCGACTCAAAAAAACGTTCTCTACCTAATCGTGAAAAACCAGACTCAAACACGATCAGACTAACGTCATTTAAATCTAAAAGTGTAGAAACCAAAATACCACAGGACCTTGAAATCTTTGAACAGGAGTTATTTGATGCCATTGAAGCTAACAACCTCAAACGCATACAGCATCTATTACTCAATAGACCAGAACTCGTTCAGTTAGATACAGTAACCAGGTTCATAAGCGATAAATTCGCAACAGGGTACCGTTCAGCCGTTGATCATTCATTACTTTCAGGTAAGTATGGAATTGCGTTAGGATTGATGAATGCTGGAATGGTGCCAAGCACAAAGCTTTTTCATCAAGCTGTTAGTAATTATGAGCAACCAGATATGCGAATAATTGCGAATTTTCTCGTCAAGAATGGTAGTAAAATAAATACTTTTTACGATGGACTGACCGTACTTATGCGTGCAGCATTCATGGGCGACAGAAAATTGGTAACTTTAATGCTAACGCATGGGGCAAACCCTTCCGCCCAGACCAAAATGGGTATGACAGCGGCTGAATTCGCCGCAATGCACGGCGATAAACGGCTTCATGAACTTCTTGTATTCCGCGCAGAGGCACAAAAATATGACGAGATCATGCTGGGATTCTCTTGGTTTGATAATGTCGACTCGGTACGCCATAAGGCGAAAAAATGCCAAAAAGTTGACCTCCGGTATCTAATTTGCACCGTCAAGTCTAATGGATGGTTACGCGATATAGCAAATATAGAAGCACAATTTGATAGCCAAGCAAGGAATAGGCTAGTTGCAATAAAAATAAAAAGTAAGCCGTTAAGAGATGAGACCCCTAACGGGATAGAGGCAAGAAGACGTTTTGAACAGGTGCTGAAGTCTATAAAAGTGCGACTTCCGCGTGATCATATTGGTGTCGCAAGCCGGCAGGTTCCAAAGACCATGTCGTTTTGGAAGGCGCTCAACCCTAACGTGAATGCAGGACAATACATTGCCTATTGGTCCGACGATGATAAGCGTCGACCCGTATTTATATACCTGAAATTACAAGGTGATCGGGACAAGGAGGGACATTACAAAATTATTATTGGAAATCCTTTTCGAGTTAGCTAGCGAATTAGTTCTCAACAAGTTAGCGGCTGTCAGTCGGTTCAACCTCATTTAATGCAATCCATACGGTCCCTCGGTTACCGTTACGTGCCACATACTCAAATAAGCCCCAGTGTTGTTGCCATCGAATTCTCGTGAGGGATACATGCTCGGGCATTTCAAAAAAATCACTCCGTGGATTTGATCCCCAATATGCTCGCACGCGAGAATGTACCGTTTTCCAAACTCGAAGGGCCTTGGTCAACGAATCACTAGACGGGACCAAATGTGAGTGTTGCTTGAGGACTGCCGCCACGATTGGTTGCAGGCAGTACTAGTTCTTTGCGCTTTTTAAAGGCTTTTTCTGCAAGCTTTGGCTTTACCGAAGGAAGGGGCAGGTCAATGTTTCGAAGCTTAATCGCAACTTCCTCTTGATATTTATAAAACGCTCCTGTGGTGTGGTCTACGATACAAAAATCAAGGAGACAGCCTGCTAGGCCCCAGCTAGACGGCGAAGAAGCAAATTTAAATTTTTCGCGCACCATGCCCGGCGCATTGCAATCTGCAGTAAGTTCCGTAAAACTTTTCAAAACTCGTATCGACCCACCTCCGTTTTTGAGCGTACCTAGCGCTTTACCTTTTTGCTTGATCGTGCAAATGCCTGTCTTTGGGGAGATACTGAAATTAACAACTTGATCGGTTCCTTCGATAAGTGAGGCGCACGATGACATCAATCCCGCAAGTGCCAAAATTCCAATGGTTTGTAATCTCATTATCCTCAGCACTTTCAAAATGATCGCAAAATAATCATGCTATCGCATGCTCAATTAGATCTAAGAATGCAAACAAACCTTCTGGATTGTAATAGTTTATGTGAGGCATCATGCCCGTCACTTTCCCTGAGCACGGTCAGCATCTTCTGCAACGAATTTCCTCAAAAATTTCTTCCAAGTCACCGTCCTCTTGCGCAAAATCTAAAAGGCATCTGAGAGCTTTGGAAATATCAGGCAAATCGTATTCTTTAACCATTTTTTCCAGAAATTCTTTCATCTCTTCGGTAACTTCAAAATTCATATTTATTTTTTTTTCACTGGCCATGAGATTATATCCTTGTTGATACATTAAAACTTGATTGAGGATAAAAAGTTATTTCACACGATTTCATTTTCTGACCTGTCTAAACGTCTTTTTCATCCTAACTTCTGGTTTTACAGCGAAAGGTGCCATTACCATGGCTATTAAGCTGCATACACAAAATAACCTGAGCGCCGCATCATATCCACCAGTTAAGTCATATAACGACCCTGAAATAAGAGGACCGGAGGCCTGCGCCAGGGTCTGTAAAGGAACCGTAATGCCTCTAATGGATCCTATATGCTGACGCCCGAAGCTATCAGCCCAAGCAACCGGCAACAATGTCATAAGCCCACCAATGCCTGCACCAAAAACCATCGCTGAAATGTATGCTGTCAAATTATCGACAACGAGTATCATTAAAATAGTTCCTATCGCCATTAACGCTGCAGCAACAGACAAGCTCTTCCGGGCACCAAACTTTAGCTCAAGTTGGCCAAATACTAATCCGCCTATGGCACTCATAAATGAGAAGCTGCTCACAGCTGTTGCGGCTACCCCGAGCGATATTCCTCGTTCAATGAGATGGGGGGCTTGGTGCAAACTCACACCCGCTTGTACAGGGTATATAAAAACAGAAAAAATAACGAGAACCCAAAATGTTCGTGTCCTTGAAGCCTCGCGTCGCGTGAAGCTATGTTCCGTTCCTTCTAAAGACTTATCCAATGTATTTTGGTTTTTTTTGGAAGATTTACGACTGGAAAACGGCCGAAGGCCTACATCCTCAGGTCGATGAACCATCAAAAATATATTGGGCAAAATACCCACGAGCAGCACTACAGTAGCCACGGCGAGCCACCCGATCCGCCAATTCCACATTGCTATAACGGCAAAAGAAATAATTGGCAGTAAAGTAAGGCCTATACTGTGAGCGAGGGCCGCCAAGGACATGGCTCGTCCTCGTGACACGATGAACCAATTGGCTACAGCGCTCGTGACGGCAATCTCAAAAGGTCCGGAAAAAGACATACGCCCAAGACAGAATGCGACATAAAACCAGATTAATGAATTAGTCTGCGAGAGTGCTGCCGCGCTTACTCCAATTAATAAGGTGCCAATAGCAAGGACTTGTCCAGAACCCCTTCGATCTACAAACACCCCAACCTTTGGCGATATAAGAGCACCCAATAGCCCCCCTAAAGACACAGCACCGGAGAATGCCGTTCTGGACCAATCGAATTCTTCTGTCATAGGTACTGCGAAAATCGAGAGAGTGGCGACGGCTGCGCCCTGCCGAGAAAAGTTGGCACACATTGCACACCCAACAATTACCCAACCGTAAAAAAAGGGAATACGGCGAACTAGTATTTCAAGGCTGCGCATAAGAAACTTCCGAATAATCGGATAGCTTGCTTTTGATAAATAACCATCTCAAAATAAAAAATCGAAACTTATGGTTACATAAATAATCATTAATAATCTGTTATTTGACCCGAATTCCTTTTGACTTGGCCTAGGGAACACCGAGCTACAGCCTCCACATGCCTAGCTCATATTCCTGATCGTATATTCTTTTTTATAACATGCAGCATGTCTTGTTGATCTTTTGTGCTTTATGTTTACTCATTTAACCGTTAGGAAGCTACGGCAGAATAAGGATAGTCATTTTTTGAATACACACAAATTGTAAACCCCTATTGGTATTACTATTCAAAAGGACTCTTTTAAAACCTGAAAAATAAAATATCGCCTAGGATAACGCATCCATCCTAACCTACAGGCGACCTCATTTTTAAAAACATTCAATCGTAATAGTGTTAGGATATAGTACGATGCTTTGTCAGCTCACTGAACTTCAAGAACAACTACAGTATCTCCCTCAGCAACAGGATCTTCTTCCTGTACCTTAATTTCAGTGATCGTCCCATCCTCGGGACAGATTACTGGTATTTCCATCTTCATAGACTCAAGTATCATTAACGTGTCACCATCAACAACCTCATCGCCTACTTTGCATTCAATCTTCCAAACGGTACCTGTCACTTCAGATTCAATATTTTCCGTCGCCATATTCCTAAGTCTCCCTATTCTTAAATAACCTCATTTACGAGGCCAGTGTGAACATCGCCCGATTGGAATTCTTCAGATCGAAGTATTTTCACCAGTGCCGGGATATTACACTTTATGCCTTCAATTTGAAATCTTTCCAATGCGCATATTAGAATTTGCGTAACCTCCTCGCGATTATTTCCACGAGCTATAACCTTAGCAAGCAAAGGGTCATAATAAGGAGTTACGTCCATACCTTCAACAAAGCCGGTCTCCACACGCACACCGTCCTCCTTAGGCGGCCGATATTTTTCAAGATGTCCTGGAGATGGGAAAAATTTTTGAGGATCCTCAGCATACACCCTTGCTTGGATTGAATGTCCAGAAACCGAAATGTCTGGCGGAACTATATCCTCAACGGACTCACCTGCAGCGGAACGAATTTGCGCAGCAACGAGATCAATGCCAGTAATTTCTTCACTCACCCCGTGCTCCACTTGCAGCCTTGTATTCATCTCTAAAAAGCTGAAATTCTTGTCTTGGTCCATTAGCATTTCAACAGTGCCTATATTGTCATAAGGCAACGCTTTGAGAGTAGATACAATACTGCTAGCCCTGTCCAAGATAACGCCGCGCATTACACCGGGCGCTGGCGCCTCCTCTATGATTTTTTGGTGCCGGCGTTGTATGGAGCAATCTCTTTCAAAAATGTGGCGAACATTGCCATATGCATCACCAAGAACCTGAAATTCTACGTGCCTAGGTTTTTCAACAAGTTTCTCGATGTAAATATCACCATTGCCAAACCCACGTTCAGCCATTGATCGCGCACGGCTTGCAGCCTTCAGCATTTGAGACTCATCGTGCGCCGGCAACATGCCAATACCGCCGCCTCCCGCAGCCGGCTTGATTAATACCGGGTAACCTATTCGGTTTGCCTCATTAATCATTGCTACATCATCTGTTAATAATCCTGACCCGCTGCCTACTTGCATACCATGCTTGGCCATCAACTCCCGCGCTTTGGTCTTGTGCCCCATAGCCGTAATCCATCGTGACGAGGGGCCAATAAAGGTAGCACCTGCTTTTTCAACGCAATCACAAAAATCGGGGTTTTCAGCAAGAAAACCATACCCTGGGTGAACCCCATCGGCGCCGCTTCTGCAAATTACATCACCGATCGCTTTTTGGTTAAGATAACTTTCTTTTGGATGGGCTGGCCCAACTGCAAAAGCCTCGTCGGCTTCCACCACGTAGGGCGCTCTAGCGTCGGCTTCTGAATAGACGACCACCGATCCAACACCAAGTTTCTTGAGGGTGCGAAGTATGCGTGATGCAATGGCACCTCGATTCGCTATCAAGATTTTCTCAAACATGGCCACTTTTGAATTCCGCTCCATAGTAAAAACTGACATTTCTCAATACTCAGAGGTCAAGCATCTTTTTGGTATTCTCAACCACACCAAGTTATGTCTTGGGTTTTATGGCGTGCTGCGCCACATGGCAAGTGACTTAATTACAAACAATTGTATCAAACTCATGTTATTGCATAATTGGCAAGAAAGGCCCTAATTGTCTTAGATAGTTTGTGATTTGTATCGGTTGCCCAAACAATTAAGCCAGTGTTAGTTGTAATGCGAAGACTGAACTTAACACTGTCTCTCTGTTCAATCCCTTCTCATTTCTAGGTGGGTCGATATTCTTAGGGCGGAAAGTTATGAATTATAGGCAAATTGCAAAATACATCACCACTTAAGTAGAGTGGGCATCGTATCGGGCTAATAGGCCTGTTAAAGGCTAGCGATGAGAGAGGTCAGAGGCTATTATTTCGCATGATATTGCCTATCAATAGTGAGTTTCCTGTGAAAAAATCGGTTGCTGAAAAAAAGAGTCCTGAGGGGCATAAGCCAAGATTATTGATCTTCATTGTGGCGTACAATGCGGAGAAGACGATAGAAGACGTCCTTACACGTATTCCGGAAACGCTTGCTAACGAGTTTACAGTCGAAGTGCTTATCATCGATGATGCAAGCGATGATGGGACCTTCGAGCGCGGCAAAGAAATTCAGAAGAAGGGGGACTTTCCGTTCACACTCCACGTGCTTTTTAATCCGGTAAATCAAGGTTACGGAGGCAACCAGAAAATCGGTTATCACTTTGCCATCGAAAAGATGTTCGACTTTGTCGCACTTTTACATGGAGATGGTCAGTACGCACCTGAGTGTCTGCCAGATCTTGCTCGACCACTTAAAGAAGGTAAAGCCGATGCGGTTTTTGGAAGCCGAATGATGAAAAAAGGTGCTGCATTAAAAGGGGGCATGCCTAAATACAAATTCGTTGGGAATAAGATTCTCAGCTGGTTCGAAAATAAAATGCTTCGCACCCATTTCACTGAATTTCACTCAGGTTATCGACTTTACTCAGTCGCAGCATTGCAGAAAATTCCATTCGACTTGAACACAAAAGACTTTCACTTCGACAGTGAAATAATAGTTCAATTTGTAATCGCTCAACTTAGGATCAAAGAAATAGAAATTCCTACCTATTACGGTGACGAAATTTGCCACGTTAACGGACTGAAATATGCTTGGGATGTAACTATGACGGTTCTAAAAGCTAAAGCTCAACAGCTTAGCATTTTTTATGATCGACGATTTGACTGCAGTAGCAGCACGCCCGGCACTTCTCACTACCTACCAAAACTAGACTTTAGAAGTCCACATAGTATTGCTTTAGAAATAGTGGGAAGTAAAAAACGCGTGCTCGATCTCGGCTGTGCAGGGGGTTATATCGCGAATGCACTTACCAAATCAGGTAATGACGTTACAGGCATAGATGCCTTCACTCCGACTGAAGAGATTAAGTTTCAACAGTTCATCGAACACGATCTCAACCAAGACACACTGCCTGTAACTCTTGAGGGCTACGACTACGTGCTGATGTTAGACGTCATAGAACACCTGTTAGCGCCTGAAAATTTCGTCGATCAGTTGCGTGCTGCCTCAGAAATGGCGCCAGGCGTTCGAATATTAGTATCCAGTGGTAATGTGAGTTTTATAGTTGCGCGTGTAATGCACCTTTTTGGACAATTTAACTATGGCAAACGCGGGATCCTAGACATAACCCATACAAGACTTTTTACGTTTGCAACGTTAAAGCGTTTATTTGAGCAAGGGGGATTTGAATTGGTCAAATGCGAGGGCGTGCCGGCACCATTTCCAATGGTTTTAGGAGACACTGTTACCAGCAAAGCACTCTTTGCTTTTAATAAAGCATTGATAAAGGTTTGGCGCAATGCATTTTCATATCAAATGTTTTATGTATTTCGGCCAAGTACGTCATTACCTTTTTTACTCAAAGATGCGATAGTTCAATCAGCAAAGCGTTCAAATGAAAGTAACACGCGAAACAACAAAGAACGCTAATAATATTATTTTTTTCGTGTAAACTTACTGACGATACTGTCATTCAGAGGGGTATATCTTTTGAGAAAAGAATATGCCCTCACGAGCCAGCGGTCCAATGCGACCAACACATGCTTTGTGACAGATTCGTCGGGCTTTGCCTTATAGTAAGTCGGTTTTAACTTCAATGGCACACCGGCATCACTGAAATAATAGAGTGCTAACGATTTTCGTGAGGCATATTCTGGGCACTCCAAAGGAACAGGATGTCCATGAAAACTTTTTTCTGTTGTATGAAATATTACGCATCTATTAAACATTGGCTCAATGGATGCAGCCTGAAACTCCATGCCCTCACCCCACAATTCTAGATCACCATTCCACTCACGCTGCCAACCCTTGTTAAGGTAAAGAAGTAAATTGAGCTGTCTACGCCAATTAGGACGCTCTGTGTGAGATAAAAAGTCCGTATGGATATTAAGGAAGCCCCCGGCCTTTATCTCATGCAGGCCGCCTCCATCTAGGTCGGGATCGGGCATGAGACCCTCAATGCCTGAAAGTTCACTTAACCAACTAATAAATTCTTGAGATGACAATTCATCAATAACACTGCGCGTAATCTCACCCATTGCATCCATCCGAGTAAGGCCCGATTTACGCTCATTAAAATGAGTATATTGATTCCAAGAGCCACCGTCGCTTGGTGTCTGACCAAACTCCTTTAATAAAAGTTCCGCGCTCTTATTTTCCAAGAAATTGTCGATAACTATATATGGGAAAGGATCTGAATTCCGAAAAGTCACCATGTCAGAGGGTAACCGCGCTGCCAAGTTTTTATAATCAAGGACTGCCATTACACTTTATCCCTAAGCTTTTTACGCCGCCAGTCGCAAAATTTTGCCCAAACGAATTGAAAACCATACAAAGCAAACAACATCATAGCCGGTTCTGTTGGAATTCTATAACGAGAATTGCCATGAAATAGGTGTACTGCGACGAAATAACCGATGAATGCTAAAAGAGTGAACATTAAGGCATAATGGCCGCGGCGCCACATCGCACAGATCCCGACAAGGCCAATACATCGTGTAAGAAAGGCAAAAAAAAGCGCCAAGAAACTCAAACTTAGAGCAGCCATCGGCGCCTCACCAAAAAATGTAACTAGCATGGCTCTCACGTTTTGTTGAGATGTTTTAAACCAGACGCGATTTAACCGTGCGGTATCGATTCCCAGAATATTGTGGAAATTTCCGGCACCCCCTGAAAACATAAATTGAATGATAGATCGAGCTGTTACTTTTGCAATTATTTCGGCAGGATATGACAAAATAGCTTCATAACCATGTCTCTCTAAGACTGCGAATTTCTCCACACCACTCAACATGTCCCAGCCCTCACCTTGAGCGGCTATCACTTTTGCATGAAAAGACCCCGGGGCGGTAATGCGTTTTTCTGCCTCATGATAGCTAACCCCGTGCATATTTGCCTCTAGCATGACCACTTGGTCCCATAAAAAACGATATCTAATCTCGTGCTCTGATAGTGAATAACCATTGCCTGCAGCAGAAAGCTTCATAGCCCATGGTACCATTATCGCTATTGCTACCAAACTGGCCGTAATTCCTTGAATAAATAATCTCCAAAAAGAAGATTTAGCACCAGCTAATAAAGCGATTATTGGCAAAGAAATTGGGAGAGCGATGACAAGAAATTGTGATGTGGGTTTTACTAGGCATGCTAAAGCCAATGCAATCCCGATAATAACAGCATTCTGCCATCTAAAATCTTTACGGACAATTCGAAGTAACGACCAGAACCCGATCGTTATAAAAAAAAGGAAAAGTGTTTCACTTTGAATTAAATGGGCTGTGCCAAGAAGATTAGGATTTAAGATAACCAGCGCCAACCCAACATCCTCCCAGCCCGACAGCCAGTCACTGACAATGATCCTAAATAGAACCCCAACACCAAAAAGCAAAATTACCTGCAAACTAACAACGGCCCCTGGGGACTCTCCGAATAAAAATACAAGCACCGAGATCATTAATGGATAGAGCGGTGTGCGATACAGATTCGGTTCCGCGGGATTGTTAAGCTCAACAAAATCGCCATACTTCAGAAATGCTATTGCCGGATCCCAATAAGAATTTGCATCACCTCCTTGAGCTAAACTAGCGCCCGGCTCTGCGAAAACAGCAATTACTACATTACAAAGGAAATATGTGCCGGAAACAGCCCAAAATGGCCAAGGCAGTGAGCCGACGCAAACATTAAACTTTTGAAATACTGTGGCCAAACCCGCCATTCGTCACCTCACACCGAATTTTTTATCGAGAACATTGTCAAGTTCGTCACGCCAATCAGGCGTTTCAATAGAATAGCTGTCTTTGAGACGTTTTAATGACAGTCGACTATTAGCAGGTCTGGTTGCCAGTGTTGGATACTCGACGGACGATACCGGTCTCACCTCTTTAACTCGTAGCTGCGCCCCACGCAGCCGCGCTCCTGAAAATATAGCCTCTGAAAAGCCATGCCAACTTGTCTGGCCGGACGCAGTACAATGAACCAAGTTTGCCTTTTCAAAAATTTCTCTTATTCCAAATTCATGTATTTGTTTGATAATGCTGGCTGTTGATGAAGCGACTAACTCTGCAGATGTTGGGGCACCGATTTGATCTGAAACAACCGATAATTTTTCCTGCGCCGCCCCAAGCCTTAACATCGTTACAAAGAAATTGTTCCCCGAAGCGCTGTAGACCCAGCTCGTTCTCAAAATCAAGTGCGGAATGCCACTACTAGCGATCGCTCGATCACCAGCTAGCTTGCTCTCCCCATAGACATTCACGGGCCGTGGCTCAGCATCTTCAAAGTGAGGGCTCTTTCCGCTGCCGTCATAAACATAGTCGGTTGAAAAATGTATCATGGCAGCATTATTAGTCGCACACCAATTGGCCATGACCCCAGGCGCCAATGCATTCACGGCAAATGCATGCTCTCTATTTTTCTCTGCGCCGTCAACATCAGTGTACGCAGCTGTATTAACTATTAGATCTGGCTTAAATCTTGTTAAGGCAGCCCTCAGATTTGATGGCTTTTTAAGATCGAACTCTTCTCGGCTTACCAACTTGCACTCACATACATTCAGCAAAAGGTGGCCTAAATGGCTGCCTATTTGCCCGTGTCTACCAGTCAGCAAAACTCTCATGGCTTACTGTCGAACATTGGCAGCGTGGTCGCATCAGCCAAGGAACAAGCGTTTTTGTCCTTTTCAGACAAGACCGGCACTTCTACGGGCCACTTGATTCCAATCTCTGGGTCATTGTATCGGATGGTATGCTCAGTCGCAGGATTATAGGGGGCCGTACATTTGTAAAAAAATTCGGCTCGTTCACTTATCACACAAAAACCGTGTGCGAAACCCTCTGGAATCCATAGTTGCTCACGCGTCTCACCACTGAGCTCAATACCAACCCAACTACCAAACCTAGGACTTCCACGCCGCAAATCTACTGCAACGTCAAAAACTCGTCCAACTAGCACCGAGACTAATTTGCCTTGAGCCATTGGTGCCTGATAGTGAAGTCCGCGCAGCGTGCCTTTTGTTGATAGCGAAACATTATCTTGTGCGAAATCGCCGGGTATACCGTACCCAGCATATCGATCCTGGTTCCAACTCTCGTAGAAATATCCTCTATTATCATCAAATTTCTTGGGTTTTATCAGCAAAACCTCTGGCAGTGCTGTCTTGGAGACATCCATCCCCTAACCTCGCTGAATTAAGGATTTTAAATAGACACCATATGCACATTTAGAAAATGGTTGTGCTAACGCTAACAGCTCCTGGTCACTAATCCATTTATTCCGCCAAGCAATTTCCTCCAAACAAGAGATCTTTTGGTCTTGTCGGCGCTCGATAGCAGCGACGTAAGTTGACGCGTCAAGAAGCGAGTCATGTGTGCCGGTATCAAGCCATGCGAAGCCGCGCCCCAACAGTTCCACATTGAGGGCGTCTCGTGCCATATAATCATTTAACAAGTCTGTAATTTCAAGTTCACCTCTTGCAGAGGGGGTCAATGTCGATGCGATGTCAACTGCCTCATTATCACAGAAATATAGCCCTGTGACTGCCATATTGGATTTCGGCTGAGCAGGTTTTTCTTCAATTGAAATGGCGCGTCCAAATTCGTTCATCTCAACCACGCCGTAGCGTTTCGCATCCTTGACCGCATATGCAAATACTGTCGCACCCATCTCTTTAGCATTTACAGCCTGCAATCTAGCACTAAGGCCTTGTCCATAAAAGATGTTGTCACCAAGAACTAATGCAGCAGGGCTACCTGATAGGAAATTTTTAGCTATACAGAAAGATTGTGCGATACCATCGGGTGATCGTTGAGTCGCATACTGAAAACACATTCCAAGCGCCGTTCCGTCACCAAGTAATCTCTTAAAAATAGGCAAATCTTCGGGCGTCGAGATAATCAAAACATCTTTAATACGTGCCAACATCAGAACTGATAAAGGGTAATAGATCAGAGGCTTGTCATATACAGGCATCAGTTGCTTGCTGATTGCTAATGTTAATGGATACAGCCTAGTGCCTGCACCTCCGGCGAGTAAGATCCCTTTGCGAGCCATATTTTTCAATCCACCATAAATGACGTTATCTCAGCTGCCCTCTCATCAGGCAATTCTTCAGCTAGAAAATGTCCACATTCGAGCCCCCGTCCCTGCACGTCCACGGCCCACCCGCGCCATATTTCTAACGGGCTCTCATTTCTACCCGGCCTGCCTAGATTGCCCCATAGCACTGAAGTGGGGCACGAGATTTTATGTCCTGACTCCTTGTCAGTTTTATCATGTTCGAAATCTGCCCGGACATTATTACGATATTCATCACAAGTTGCACGAATAGTTTCAGGGTTTTTGAAATCAGCAATGCACTGTTCGTGTGCTTCCGGAGTGAAAGGATCTTCCTTGCCGGCCCATTTATTGCACAAAAACGTAAAATAAAACTCGGGGTTGGCACCAATTAGTTTCTCTGGAAAGCCTGGTTCCTGGCCCATAAAATACCAATGAAAACCACCGTATGCGCCTCTCGCATTCAAACGAATTAATTGTTCGTACGTGGGCACGATATCAAGCACAACAAGTTTTTTTAATCTATCGGGAAAATATAAAGCCAAACGATAGCCGCATCGCCCTCCTCTATCATGACCAATTACACTAAACTTGTTGTAGCCAAGTGTTTCCATGACTTTCACCATATCATTAGCCATTACGCGTTTTGAGAAATTTTCAAAGTTTTGCACTCGTGCTGGCTTATCTGAACGTCCATAACCTCGCATATCTGGGCAGATTAACGTAAAATAATTTGCTAGCTTTGGGGCAACCATATGCCACATGATATGGTTCTGAGGGTAACCATGTAGCAGCAATAGGGGGGGACCCTCTCCGCCGTTTCGGAGAAATATCTCTACTCCTGAAACGCTAGTATATTTTTCTTTAAAGTTTTTATACATTACGGTTTGATAGCGACAGACTGTCCCTTGACTTTATATGTTGAATAAGGTTTTCCGTGTCTTGGAGAATTCTAGCAAATTAGTAAAGATGTATGTCGTTTATAGGGGATAATTTATGACACTCGATACAGGAATATTTCAGCAACTCGAAGACACGATAGCACGGGTAGTACGCGAACGGTGGGTGCCAGCCGAAGACCAAGTCGAAGAGACAGGGGAAGTTCCTGAGAATATCATAGATGAGATGAAAGAACTTGGTTTGTTCGGGCTGACGGTGCCGGAGGAATATGGAGGGCTTGGCCTCAACACGGAAGAGGAGGCGCGATTGATGTTCGAGGTTGGTAAAGCTGCGCCTGCGTTTCGCTCGGTATTTGGAACGACGATAGGAATTGGAAGCCAAGGCCTGGTTATGGATGGCACGGAAGAGCAAAAACAAAAATATTTACCTCAATTGGCGGCAGGCGACATCATAGGGTCTTTCTGCCTTACCGAACCGAATGCTGGATCCGATGCAAAAGCGGTCCAAACCACGGCTATTCTTGATGGTAACGAGTATGTTCTGAATGGAACTAAACGTTATATTACCAATGCGCCGCGTGCTGGGTTATACACGGTATATGCTCGTACCAACCCGAGTGATAAAAATGCAAGTGGCGTCTCTGCAATCCTGGTGGAGGCTGGTACAGATGGGATGACTACGGGTAAAACAGACAAAAAAATGGGACAAAAAGGCACTTTAACCTCCGATGTGATTTTTGAGGATTGCCGTGTGCCAGCAACCCAATTACTTGGGCATGAGGAAGGCTTGGGTTTTAAGACTGCTATGAAGGTGTTAGACAGAGGGCGGTTGCATCTGGCTGCAGCCTGTGTCGGCATGGCAAGACGTCTTATCGATGACTCGCTAGCCTACGCTATGGAACGTAAGCAGTTTGGAAAACCGATTGCAAACTTTCAGCTCATACAGGCAATGTTGGCAGACAGCGAAACCGAACTTTATGCAGCACGGACTATGACTTTAGATGCTTGCAGACGCAGAGATGCAGGCGAAAATACCGCGCGTGTAGCCGCTTGTGCCAAGTATTATGCAACGGAAATGGTTGGCCGCGTCGCAGATCGTGCTGTGCAGATTCATGGGGGTGCCGGCTATATTGCAGAATATAAAGTCGAACGTTTTTATCGCGACGTCCGTTTATTTCGATTGTATGAGGGCACGTCGCAAATTCAACAGCTTATCATTGCTCGTGATATGATCAAGAATGCGCATTAGCACGACCACGCTAGCAACGACCCCAATAAGTCTCCGTTAGCACCAAAAACACAATCCAAGAGTGCTTTTGACACCTTCTGGCTTTGGATCATAAGGCATTTATCAGAGGAAGTACCTGAATATGAGTCGTCCCTTTAAAGGTATTAAGGTTATCGATATTACCCACGTACTTGCTGGGCCTTTCTCAACCAATCAACTTGCCCTACTTGGTGCCGATGTAATCAAAGTTGAAAATCCGGAAGACCCAGATCAAGCCCGCACCTCGGGTTCTGACCATTTATTAAATGAATGTAATATGGGCACAAGTTTTCTCACCACAGGATCGAACAAACGCTCTTTTACGGTCAATCTAAAAACAAAAAAAGGGCAAGAAATAATAAAAGCATTGGCAAAGGAAGCCGATGTACTCGTAGAAAATTACAGGTCCGGTGCGCTCAATGCTTTGGGGATTGGGTATGAGGACATTAAAAAGATTAATCCTACTATCATTTACTGCTCGTTGACGGCGTGGGGTCAAGAGGGACCACGCGGCCAACAAACCGGATACGATCAAGTTATTCAGGGTTATTCAGGAATGATGTCTATAACCGGTAATTCCGAAACAGGTCCGATGCGGTGCGGCCCTCAACTAATTGATTTTGCAACAGGGACTACTGCGGCCTTTGCAATAGCAAGTGCGCTGTTTCAACGTGAACGGACTGGAAATGGTCAATATATCGATGGCTGCCTAACAGATACAGCGTTCATTTTGATGGGAGCCCAGATCACTGGCGCTCTTAGAACCGGCAAAAAATTAGATTATCAAACACCCGACAGAGGGCAGGCTACCCATAGTGAATATATGGCAGAGGACAACATGCTACTTCTGGGAGCAAGTAATCACCGCCAACATACGCGATTTTGGGAGTTGGTTGGCCAGCCAGAGAGGGCTAACAAATCAGATTCTTACAGAAGACAGAATCGAACCCAAGAAGCTGAGGCACTCAGAAAATTGATTGCGACAAAAACAGCTCAGGAATGGGAAGACTTTCTTCAGGAAAATCATATTCCTGCTGCACGCCAACGTAGTGTCGAGGAGGCGATTTCCGACCCGCAAGTAAAGTATCGTAATATTTTTCACTGCTATAAGGACGGATCCCAGGAAGTTGATGGTGAGTATACTGTGCCCGTTGCCGCATTTAAATATGCTGAGGAGGGTCCTAGGGTAGATAGTCCACCGCCTACATTCGGTCAGCACAATACAGAAATACTCAAAGATTTGGGCTACACAAGCAATGAAATTGCGGAACTTAAGAAATCAAAGATCATAGGGTGAATGAACTAAGTTTTGGCTCAAACTCATAAACACCAAGCAGTTTATCTCCGTTGGTGTTGAGGCTGCATTTGCCATGCAATGCGACAAACACGCTTCAAAGCTCCAAAGGTATGCTAATGCATTGAAAAGATCTAATGTCGATATATCAAAATCATCTTCTTAAAACGTTACGTTACTGTAAGAAGCCTCGCAATGGTGCCCGCGTCTTTAACGTCTTCGATATTAAGAATTACATCGCGTAACTCAACAACTTGTTTCTGATCCAAACTCTTTGAGGCTAGCTTTTCAAATTTTTCTATGACGTCAGAATCAGATGCAAAGTGTTTTTCACTGCCGCGTGCTGCCTCAACCGATTCTTTCTCAACGGACCCATCATTGAAGTGGATCTCAACATTAACACTGTGTCTGTAAGACGGTCCCTTGGCGGTTATTTCAGGATCTTCAAACGTCTTAACTTTTTTTGCAAATTCCATTCTTGTTGGATCAGCAACAATCGCTTCACTAAACTGGTCAACAAAACAGTCACCCTCAATCAGCATCGTTGCTACGCAGAATGGCAGGTTTAGCTGTGCTGATGTTACTCCCTCCGGCTTATATTCCCAACCAACATGCTCGACGGTAACTTTGGAGCCGTGAATAATAATTTCCTTTACGTCATGGGGCTCAAAAGGACGCCGCTCCCGAATTATTTTCAATGCATCCATCGTGGTATGATTAGTGCCAACACAAGAATAAAATTTCAAGGCTATCCCCATCGTCTCCCAGACGTCGCCAAATCCATGATTTAACTGTTCTAAGTCAAAGCGATCCTGAGACCGCGAAAAAGTGGTGCAGAAGCCACCATACTCGCTCTCCAGCACATCAGTAATCCCGGTGAATCCCTGTTCTGCCAGAAGGGCTCCGTAAAGACCACTTTGAGAAGAACGACCTGCGTGCATTCGTTTTACCATGCCTCCGAATTGTGCGGCCATAAGACCGGCAGCCTGCGTCCCAGCAACACCAAGTGCATGTACTGTTTGATCCTCAGAGAGGCCTAGTCCAGATGATGCGCCAGCGGCAGCCGAGAATACACCCACAGTAGCTCCAGAGTGCCAACCTTGTGTGATATGCTCGTTACCCATGCAGACACCAACACGAGGACCAATTTCGTATCCAGCAACAGCAGAGGTTAGAAAGTCTTTTCCGCTTAATGCACCTTTCAGCTCAACCACAGAAACTAGTGCAGGCAGCGTAACCGCGCCCACATGCAAAATCCCCCGCCGATGTACATCATCGAGCTCAAACCCTTGGGTTAGGGTGCCATTGATCAAAGCAGCATGAGGCGCCGAAATACGTTGGTTGGTTCCCCACACACCACACTGTTCAGAGCTGTCAGAGCGCCCAAGTGTTTTCATTAATATCTGAGACCATTCCAAGTCTACAGCATAAAGAGCGCACCCCAAGGAATCCAGAATCAGTAATTTGATGCGATCGCGAACATTCTTCGGTATATCATCATATCGTAATCCAGAAACGAATTTCGCTATCCCACGCGTGTAAGGATTGTCCCGTACGATGTGCTGCGCCATTTTTCTCTCCCCTGTCTTAAAGATATAAAGTATCACCCACCACGTTTAAGAAATAGGTGCAGTGCAAAAATCAGACGTTTCTGTTCGCCCTCTTACAATGTGTTATCAAAATATTGATAAACTTGCCAAGTGGCTTAAAACCAGTTGGTATGGATTTTTTGACATCGCGAATAAGTTTAGATGAATTGCCGGCAAACTACGATGTGTTGATAAGGTTGGATATATTCGGCAAGTAATCATGTGTGATACCACCAATGCCGAAAATAAAAATAATTCCGCAATTTGGCAGGATATTCTATCGGTAAGCAAAGCTTTCCTCGTCAGAAAAGTATTTATTTCGTCCGAGGAAATTTTTTGGGAATGTGATCCAGTTGACAAAAAAACAAGCTGACTGCTGACAAAAAGAAAGTCAAATTATTGGGCAGGCATCCGGTAACATTCAGCATTGCCCCGATTTTATTTACTTATTTCAGTAGTTTACTGAGCATTGTGGTAAGTTTTTTTAACATCTCGTTGTTAAAACTGTTATAATCCAGACGTTTAAACATTGGCATATCTACCTTTCAAGCTACAGCGTCATACAGCTACATCTGGTTGCAGTTTTTTTTTATTTGAAAAGAGTGCGATTCAGGACTAGCGGCTTTTTAACAAAACCGCTATATCTCCCATCATAGTGTGCTGTTATAACTGTAACAGAACGCTTATTTGTTAAAATCCGTGTAGCGAGTGGCATCGCTTCCGGAAAATTTGTAACCTCATAAGGGAGGCCTTTTTATGATCAAGAAATTGTTCTCAGGCCGCGTGGCTTGCGCTTTTGCCATATCGGCATTTGCCATTTCGCTCGGCGTGACGACCGCAAACGAAGCCAAAGCGGTCGACTTCGCGGGAAAGCGCATCCGCGTAATTATACCCTTTAACGAGGGTGGTGGCACGGATAGTCTTGCCCGTTTCTTACAGCCATATTTGGAGCGGCATTTGCCAGGAAAACCCAAAATTCTGGTTGTCAACAAGCCGGGTGCAGGTGGCATAGTTGGAGGTAACTACTTCCAAGCTCGCGCTAAGAAAGACGGCACGTGGGTAATGGCTGTTTCTATTTCAACTGTTATGAACTATGTACTCAAAGATCCAAGGGTAAAGTTTGATATCATGAAATGGGATCCTATCGCCCTCTTGCCACGAAGTGCCATGATCTATAGCCGTCCAGAGCTTGGTCTCAAAGGGTTAAGCCCGAAAGCTCAGTTGGCAAAAATGGCATCTTTGCCTAAAGATGCACTTGTGATGGGCGGTAAAACACCAACCTCCACGGACATCAATTATCGTGCAGCCTTTTCGTTAATGGGCATTGAGCTAAAAAACGTTTGGGGCATGAAAGGTAATGGCCCGATGGCTCTGGCATTTGAACGTGGTGAATTTACGCTTATGTATGATAATTGTTTATCGTATCTAAACAATCGTAAATCTTTCCGCGATGAAGGATTATCGGTTGAATTGTTCACATTTGGCGCGCCAGACATTAACGGCAAATGGAAAGATAAGAACGGAAAATGGAATCGTGATGCAGTCTGGCCGAACGTACCCTCATATTTCGAGTATTATGAGGCAGCAACCGGCAAGAAGTTCACGGGTGCCGCGGCAGAAGCCACAATGAAGCTGACCAAGATTGGGGTTAATGTCAACAAAGCCTACTTGCTACAAGGCGGTACATCTGCTCCAGTATTGAAAGCGTGGCGTGGAGCTTTCAAAAAGGCAATGGCAGATCCTGACTTTATCAAAAGAAAAGATCGGATCATCGGACCCTATGCTGTTACAATTGGTGAAGCAGCGGGTGCCGTTATGAAGCAAAACTTCTCTCTGACGAATGGCGAGAAGGCATATTTCAGGAAATACCTAAAAACTCGGTATAATCTTGATCTAAAGATCTAAATTAACCAAAGTTAGTAGTGTTAGCGCCCGGATGTCATTCCGGGCGCTTTCTTTTTGAGGCACTATATCTTTTGTAGCTTTTTGAAGCTACGACTTACAATTCGTCCTTTCCATCATCACTTGTTAAATGCTGGGGCATTGAAAGCCTGCACAGTATCAATTACCCACAATAACACCCCTCAGTTCGTGTAATAGTCGAACATCATGTCATCTTATTTGAATTTGCCACTTTCCTGGTTTCAATAAGTGCGCTAAAAATAATGTATTAGGAACACTTAGTATCCATATTTACGATTTGCATAAAGGCTCCCTGAGCAAAAGGGTGGAGGGTTAGCAATGGATGACGTTTTCTTTCAGGCTCTGGTAAATCTTTTTGCGTTAGAGCACCTGTTTTTCTTGTTACTCGGAACTGCTTTAGGCCTTGTGGTGGGTGTGTTACCGGGCCTTGGAGGGGTAGCTGGTTTATCGCTACTACTTCCTTTTGTTTTTGATATGGATCAAGCTTCCGCGCTCGCTATGATGGTAGGTCTTCTGGCACCAACAACGACCTCTGATACATTCCCATCTGTCTTAATGGGAATTCCTGGTACATCCGGATCGCAAGCTACGGTTATGGATGGTTTCCCACTCTCAAAAAGGGGTGAAGGCGCCCGAGCATTAGGTGCAGCTTTCACTGCTTCATTATTTGGGGGACTTTTTGGAGCATGTGTCCTTACTGCCGCAATATTTGCAGCGCGTCCCATAATATTACTATTCGGATTAATTGAACAATTTATGCTTATTATGCTCGCACTCAGCATGATTGGTATGTTAACAGGGAATAATGCGTTAAAGGGTTTAGCCACATGTGTGGTGGGTCTCGTAATTGGCATGGTGGGCTATGAGCCACACGGAGCGTTTCGCCTAACATTTGATCTCATCTACTTAAGCGATGGGATCAAAATTGTTATCATCGGTCTAGGTATGTTCGCGATGCCAGAGATCATTGATCTCGTACGCCGCCATCAAACAATTTCCGAAGATGGAACGGTTCTCGGCCAGGGCTGGTTACGCGGTGTGAAAGACGCTTTTAAGAATTGGTTCATCGTCATTCGTTGCGCAACCATCGGTTGCATCGTTGGCGCGCTTCCGGGGCTGGGCGGTTCTGTAGTCGATTGGATTGCATACGGCCACGTAATCCAAACATCGAAAGACCGAGAAAAATTCGGGACCGGAGATATCCGCGGTGTGCTGGCTCCTGAGTCATCAAATAATGCCAAAGAGGGTGGAGCAATGATCCCCACGATATTATTTGGCATTCCAGGTTCAGGCAGCTATGCGATTATGTTGTCCGGCTTTATTCTTATCGGTATTGAACCGGGCACGGAAATGATCACGACCAAGCTCCATTTAACGTATACAATGATTTGGTCACTTGCTCTCGCGAACGTTTTCGGAGCAGGCTCTTGTATTCTCTTGGCTCCATATATCGCTCGTTTGACAACTATAAAATACGGATACTTAGCACCATTCATGCTAGTTCTGATCTTTTTTGCTGCATTCCAAGCAACGCGTATCTGGGCTGACCTAATCAGTCTTTTTATCTTTGGCACCCTTGGGGTCTTTATGAAGCGCTTTGGCTGGTCGCGACCTGCGTTGTTAATAGGCTTCTTTCTCTCCACAAGAATAGAAACCAGCCTCTATCAGTCGCTGCAAATCTATAATTCGTGGGAAAAAATTGAAGGGCGCTGGATGCTGTGGTTGCTAGTGGCTTTGACAATAGTTTCAATAATCGCGGCTCTTCGCTACAATCCTAACGCTGGCAAGGAGTACAGCGAGGATAGTGATCACACCACACGAAATAAGCGTCCGCAAATTATATTTACACTCATTATGTTGGGTATAGTAACTGCTGCAGCCGTTGATGGTTTCAAATACGAAACTATGGGCCGGATATTCCCATTTGCGGTTGGTGGGGTAGGCTTATTATTTATTCTTCCATTACTGTATCAACAATGCTTCTCAACAGTGCCACGGACAGCCTTATGCGATAGAGAAACTAATACTGAGACTGCGCACTCAGAATGGTATTATTTGTTATGGATAATCGGCATGCTTGTGTTTATGTCAATTGTCGGATACCCGCTTGGAGCAATGTTCTTTATATGGCATTTCGTCCATGTTAAGGTTGGAAAAGACCATGTTAGGAATGGTTTGTTAGGATTATCTGCTTTTGTATTCCTTGGCATACTCTCCGGCGCTCTTACATTAGAATATCCTCCAGGCCTTTTGCAGTGGGTTAGTGCAACATATTTTGGCTATGAGATGCCTTTCTGGATCGGAGGCCCGCAATAAAACCTAAATTGTTGAACTTGGCTGCTGGAGGCAGACCTTAATTGCCAGCAAACAATATCGGCCGATCCCAACCACCGCTTATTTAATGGTGATTGGGTCGCCGTGAACCGTGCGTTAAAATGCAAATTGTTGCAAAAAATAAACAAGGGCACTCGGGTTTGCCGGCCTCATGATCATGCCGCGCCGCTACTCCATCGAAAGCTGCTTATTTCTGACTTCTTGAAGCCATAATACAGATGTATGGCACTATTTACGATCTGTCTCCGAATTAAACTAGGAAATTCAAGCTACCATCAATGGTCGTAATTCCTGCACATTATCAATGACCTCAATTTCCCAAACCTTATCAATTAAGGACCGTGTGTTACTCTGCCCTAAAATTGGCGCCATTAGCTCAAATGCTTTGTCATCTACTTCCTGACGGGTCATTGGATTGTCTGGAGTGCCTCGAACTGCAACTTGTTTATGTGAGAGAACATCGCCATTGGTTAGGGTAACCTCTACGATAGCATTTCGTCGCTGTATGTCTTTTTCACCAATAAGCTCAATCTTCTTGCGGAATTCAATCACAGCTGGGTCTGTCATGCGTACCTCATCGTGAGCAGAAGCAAATGTTACTGTTCCATCCAAGATCATCAAAGCAACCATATGTTGAATGCAAATGTCGGCCATATGCCGATCATCAACCACCGGACTTTCCATATCCGAGAGGCGAAGCTTTATGTGTTTGATATTTTCTTTCGATAGATCATTATCTCTCTGCAATATCTCTATGCAGTCGAGAGGGGCTTGTATGGGAGATCCAACGGTCCACTTCTTTATATTCGTTTGTATAACTTCAAATCGTTCACCCAGCCCATCAACCATAGCTTCAGGCCTAGGCTCAGTTGAATAAGTAGAATAAAAATTACGTGGTCCAACAAACACATCGTCAACGCCAGTGAAACCGGACTGCACAAGTGTGGCTGCCGTAACACCATTTCGGCCAGCCATACCACCAAAGTCAAAGCCCTTTTCAACATGGTCTAAATCACGCTGCCAGCAGTTTATGCCGCTCACCTGTTGCGCCGTATACGATATGCCCCAGCGAACCTGATCTGCACTGAGCCCTGCCAACGCCATAGCTGAGGCAGCCGCACCAAAAGTAGGGGCAAAAGTATGTGTGCTATGTCCAGCATCATACATAGAGTGGACACCAATAGAAAAATTGGTTCTGGCACCTATGTCGTAACCAAGGACAACTGCGTTTAATAGCTCCTTACCAGACGTCCCCTCACGTTCCGCCATTGCAAGAGCTGCTGGCACTGCCCCGCATCCTATATGGCTCCGGGACTCCTTATGTGAATCATCGGTCTCATCGGCATGAGCCATCATAGCGTTGCCAAAAGCAGCATTGACTGCGGTTGTCACATAATCACTTCCTAACAACAAAGCCTCTTCGGTGCCACCTAGACTTCTCATGTACTTCATAATGACTTTGCCAGGCGCTAACCTCGAGCCAGATATTATAGAGGCTATAGTATCGATAAGATGATGCTTCCCGTGTTCAGCAGCATCCACAGGTAAGGTCATTTGACCTGCGTCTGCTATATAAGCAGCCAGTTTCTTCATTACCTCGCTTGTCTCTATCTTTTTTTCACTCATTTCTATCCCCGTTAGACATCATGCATTGCGCAAACCCTGGCACCACCATTAATGGACACACCTTATGCTCAACAAAAACCTATATCGCCATTAATTGAATAACCCGACGCAAGTCATCTATCGTCTCGATTTGTTGCAGATTAGCTAATACTTCTTTTGCACAAGTTTCGCCGAGAACTGGCACAGTAAGGCCTTCATATTTTGCAATCATTGCAGTATCTGATACGGGGTTACGCGCCGAACCCAATGGCTCATCTACTTGTTTCGAAAACTTACGCCCATCCGCAGTCCTAACCTCGACGCGCGTTGGCCGTTTTTGCGGATAAACCGCATCTAGCTCCTTATCAAGATAAGTATTCACTTTAGCGCAATCCTCTATGACAGAGATGTTTTTCCTCGCCTCCGGCGTGAAATGTCCGAGCTGTACGGAACGATAATGAAGAGCAGTTGCGGCCGTGAAGGGAATGGACATCTGTGCTGTAGTAAAGGTATCCCAACCAATATCACCATGCACAAGCCCTACCTCGTAAATACCAACATTAATACCATCGATATCCTTGGGGTTTAATTCTTCCTTAACAAGGATATCTATCAGCGCATCCAACATTGGATGCAAATGCCTACAACAGGCGTGCGGCTTAATATAGCAATCACCGATTACATAATCTGAATTAATCCGTCCACCCTGGCACATAATGTCAATGTTATCCCAATCTGGAGCGTCTCCATCCGTGCCAGCGAAAGTAGCAAAAAACCCATATTTATCTTCGAGAGCCGTCTCAAGCCCGGAAAACCCGTTCTCCGCCAAGTTTGACGCCATAATGCCATTGTGAGCGGCTAACCCTGGATGCATACGCTTTGCATCTCCGCCCGATCGATGTGTATTGATACCAGATGCCATTGATGCAGCTAGACCAAAAGCGTTGCGAATTATCGCAGCAGAATGCCCTTTTATTGCAGACACAGCAGCAGCAGCACCTAATACACCAGCGATTGGTGTGCCGTGAAATCCGCGTTGACGTTGACGTGGATGCATAGCTGCAGCAACACGTCCCATTACTTCATAACCAACAATCATTGCGCTTAAAAAACTTCGGCCACTGATATTATAATAATAGCCAGCGGCAAGGATGGCTGGAACGATAGCCACGCCTGGATGAGAGCCGGCTGGACGATATCCGTCATCGAGTTCGAGCCCATGCCCAGCAGTGCCCGCGAGGAATGCTGCCGTAAGCACATTATAGCGCCCACTTTGACCAGGCACCGGTACATCCCCATCGGGCGCTAAATCCGCCATCGTCTTTTCACTCGCAATGGTCACTTGTTGCACAGCGCCTGCAATGCAGGCGCCCAAGGTATCAAACAAATGAGTACGAGCCCTACCTAAAGTAAAATCATCTACGGACGCTAAATCAAAATTCACAATAAATTCTGCCAACGCTGCGGTTGCACCTCTTCCAACTGCATTAAAGGGTTCAGACAGTTTACTCATCTTGGTGTCCTTCCGTTTTAATAGGATACCTTCTGTATTACATTAATGGATGCGAAGCCCTCAACCATCACTACCGAGCGCATCTGTTTCGATAGTAAGTCTATGCATCAGCCTTTTTTGAGGCCAATAATCAGCTACAGCATAGTGTAATGTTGCTCGGTTGTCCCAAAAAGCAATTGAATTGGGACGCCACCGGAAACGACATTGAAATTCTGGCCTTTCATAGTGGCGATACAATTCAAGCAGTTTCGCATTTGACTCATCCACAGTTACCCCTTCTATGCACCGCGTGAAACTCTCTGAAACATAAAGGCTAGACAGATCTGTAACCGGATGCTTACGCACTATTGGATGAGTAATTGGCGGATGATCTTTAGCCATCGACTTCATCCGAACCGCATTCTCACCTTTCCAGCTGCGGGCCTTGGTTGCACTGCCATGTAACTTCATAAAGTCTTGCGTCGCGCTCTTTGGTGCCAGATAGCTCTTCATATCAGAGGAAAGAGCTTCGTACGCAGCGGTCATACTAACAAAGACAGTGTCTCCTCCGTATTCTGGGACCTCTTTGCAATGGAGCATTGATGCAAATTCCGGTTGCTTACGAAATATTCCGTCTGAGTGAAAATGGTTCACATTAGGTGGACGATCCTTATCATTTACTATCACCGCAACCTCAGGCGCTTCTTCAAGTAATTCAAAAGCCGCCCTACGCGCTTTTCTAAGCCTACCGAATTGACCAGCCCAGGTAGAGAATTCTGCAGGAGTTATATCCTGATTATGAAAGAACAATACCTGATGCCGCATCAAGGCAAGATGAATTTCCTCCAAGACATCGGGCAACGGTATTTGCGCTAAATTAACACGACTAACTTCGGCCCCAATGACAGGAGTAATGGGATCAACACCGATATGCTCATAAACCTCAGACTGTCTAAACATACTTATATCTTTATAGCTTGAAGGGGCATCTCGGCAACGCTTAGTAATTTTGTTCATCGTGGTCTACTTACATTATAATAACTAGCATTTTAATGATCAGCAGTAACACACCATTATTTTACTAATTCAGATTACTTTTAAGGCATTATATTTCCAAAACTGATATGTCAGAGGTGCAGGATGCTGCGTCTTTACCCCGGGGAACGTTACTAAACTGGCCCATAATATTTCTGAACCAACATATTTCATTGTATTGAAGAGCCTGAATTATTGCCGCAACTCAGGCGGTATCTAAACGTTTTGCGTTAAATTCTGACCTAAAATCATATCTGCTGCTTTTTCAGCTATCATAATAGTTGGCGCATTTGTGTTACCACTACAAAGGCGAGGCATTATAGAGGCATCCACCACTCGAATTCCCTGCAACCCGTAGATCTTCAGTTCTGGATCAACTACAGCCATAGGATCAATGCCCATTTTACACGTCCCAACCGGATGGTAGAGTGTCGCTCCAGTGTTACGAGCATAATCTAGTAACCCTTCGTCGTCCAAAATAGCTTCACCAGGTGAAAGCTCATGCGAAACAAAAGGCTTTAGCGTGTCGCTTTCCGCTATCGCGCGAGCAAATCGCATCCCCGATAAGAGGACCTGCTGATCGACGTCGGTAGAAAGAAAATTTGGCAAAATTACCGGTTTATCAGATATCCTAGGTGTAATGCTGTGAATCTCACCCCGACTTTCCGGCCTAAGCTGGCATGGGCCTATTGTAATACCGGGGAAAGAATCGAAGGTACGTTTATGCGTGTTGCGAAAGGTGGCGTGGGCGATATGAAATTGGATATCAGCGTCCAGTAATTCTGGTCGACTCTTTATAAAACCGCCAACAATTCCAGCAGATTGGGCTAATGCGCCCTGCCGTTTGAAGACGTATTTAATCACCTCGCCAACTAGTTTTGCTCCACGGCTAAGTTGGTTTATCGATATAGTGCCTGGGGTCATTCGCCAGGATAAGCGTGCGATATAGTGATCCTGTAGGTTTTCGCCCACCCCTGGCAAATCCTTTACTACCCCAATTCCTAATGACCTAAGTCGTTCTCCTTGACCGACACCTGATATCTCAAGTAGCTGGGGAGATTGAATTGCCCCCGCAGATATGATTACCTCTTTTCTTGCTGCCACAGTTTTGTCTTGGCCTTGGTTTCTGAAAGTTACACCCCAAGCACGGCCATCTTTGATTAAGATCTTCTTTGCTAACGCTCGAGTCCAGACCGTGAGGTTGGTTCGATTGCGAGCTGGGTCCAGGTAAGCATGCTTCGCACTAAACCGCCGACCGTTTTTTTGAGTAAGTTGATAATAAAAAAAACCTGCTTGACTGTCAGAATTATAGTCATGCTCTGGCACATAGCCCAAACTAATTCCAGCCTCGATAACTTTATCTAAAATATCATACCTATTTCTCGTTTCTGCAACATTTAGTGGACCACCCTCACCACGATAGCTATTTCCCCCACACTCCCAATTTTCTGATTTTTTAAAATAGGGCAACACATCCTTATAAGACCAGCCCGTACAACCCATTTGAGCCCAAACGTCATAATCGGTAGGCTGTCCCCGCACATAGAGCATGCCATTGATTGAGCTACTGCCACCTATCACTTTACCCCGTGGGATCGGTATCGGACGATTCCCGGTACCATCCTGTGGCTTGGTCTCAAACAACCAATTCACAGATGGATCGACCATAGTTTTGACGAAACCAGCAGGGATGTGTATCCAAGGATTACGGTCTTTTCCACCAGCCTCCAACAAACATACTGTGTACTTTCCATTTGCCGTCAGACGATTAGCCAATGTGCAGCCAGCGGAGCCACCCCCAACTATTACATAATCAAATTGCATCTTCGCCCTCTACCAAATTTATCCGTTATAAGCAATCCGTGAAAATTACAGTCAAATTGACAATCCCGGCATGATCATTTTGTATTACAAAGAGATTACCAAAAATTAATTGAGGTATTTTTCAAGTCCAAAACGATGAACTTTAGTTTCCAGAGCCTTTGTCAAACGTTAGGTATACATGAATTGCAAGATATCCTTGGGTTTACCTCTTGGATGGAACTTAGAGAGGGCATCGATTATAAATACTTGAATTATGGAGTGTGATAAAGAAGGAGGTGATCACATGCCTTATTATTTTCCTAATGAGATGGATATACACCACGGGCTAGCAAACCCGCATCAGAGCAGACGGCAAGTTGCAGGGGAGTTTCTGAAAGCTGGGGTTGTTACAAAACCAGAGGGTTCCGGTCCGCCTTTGCACTCGCATCCTAGTGAAGAACAATTCACCTACATATTGACGGGAGAGCTACAATATATCTGGAAAAAGAGGAACGCATTGTCAAAGCCGGCGATATGATCCACATTCCCCGTAACACGAAACATAGGAGTCGTGCTATTAACGGCGAAGCGACTTTCTTCACTGTAAAGAGCCCACCGGGCGATACCGGTCACCTAGATGAAGATTATAATAAAGCTTGCGACGCGGAGGAACGTGAGGCGATATTTCCCGGAACCAAGAAGTTATAATTCCCCACATACTATTTGAATTAACAATAGCTGAATATTGTTGGAACAATCACCTCTGTGGAACTGACTTTCCTTATTTCAAAATCTCTGGAAAAAAATTAGGTGAGTGTACGTTTTTACAATTCGCATTAAAGAGGTGTACACACGCTTAAACCTCTTTTGATAGCTATTTCACTCAACACGCAAATTCGGGTCGTATATCAAGTTATGCTACTTTTTTTGCTTAATCCATGTGTTCACACGGCTGCGTTTAGCCAACGGCATGGGTAAGATGATCAATGGGCACTCCCTATTTTGTGTGCTTTTTAAATCACCAGTTAAATGGTGCCCAGGGACAGAATTGAACTGCCGACACGCGGATTTTCAGTCCGCTGCTCTACCAACTGAGCTACCTGGGCAACAACCTCATTTAACCAAAAAAGAGCATCTGCGGATATCTAATTATTTATATAAAGTCTAGTTATATGCAATAATTATATGATTTTAAGAATTAATTGTATGGGGGTTTAATGAAAATTTTCTTTGCCTCTAAGAGCAAAACTTTCAGGAAAATCATCCAAGCTGGGCCTTTCTTCAGTTTCCACTCGATATTGGCCTCTAAACCATCTGTTTAGATCCAAATTTGAACAATTCTTCGAGCAAAATGGGCGGAATTCATGGGTTGCAATTTTCCCACACATTGGACACTTGGGTTTTCTTCCGAGCTTTGCCACTTCTATCACCTCTCAAAATAAATATTTGAAACCGATATTTTATTGTCGACACGTAACACCAAGTTTTGGCCCAAACGCCGCTCCGTCTCAGCCAATGCTCCGGAGAGCATTCCACGCAATTCAGAAATGATATCAGAATGGGCTGCCACTATAAGACGACCGGACCCTTGTAATGTCAACGCACGCCGCAATAAATCTGCAGCTTCACAAGTAGCCGTCAAACGTATGTCTGGTGCCTTCTTTGTCAAATATTCCTCGTTAAAGTTAGCTCCTATACGTTGACGGGTCATCTCGATTAAGCCGCCAGGCGTCATACCCAAGATATCCGTTACACGATCATCTCCTTTCATCGCACGCCGTAATATATCGACTAATTCTTTCCGGTGTTTCCGGTTAGACATACTTATGGGATCAATAATAATTAAGCCAGCCAGATTCCGTAAACAAATTTGATGAGCAATTTCAGACATGGCCGCAAGATTAATCCGCCTAATTGTATCAGACTTGCCACGCGCTCTCGCGCTATCAACATCAATAGCTATTAACGCCTCAGTTTCATCGATTGTAATACGCCCCCCTCCCTTAAGTGGCACTTCGCGGTCCAATGCAGCTAACCACTGTGACTCTGCATCTCCAACCTCAAAAATATTAGTCTGGTCCCTCAGAAAACTTATTCGGCCCTCAAGATCCGGCCAATATTCTGTTATTTTATTCAACTTGTAGAATAGATTACGATCACCGATCAAAACTTGCTTAATAACGTTAGTATCCCGTAATATTCGTTTGCTAATATCAGGTGCAGGCGTAAGCCTTGTGGGTGGTTTTGCCGAATCTGCCATGTCCTGTATTTCTTCCCATTTCCTAGCAAGGAATTGAAATTCGTCCCTAATTTCAATTGATGATGCGTCAGCACCAGGTCCTCGAATAGTGATACGCCCCTTTTCAAATAAGTCCTCTATGTCAGTCAGCTTTCTGTCTACTTCATATTTTTTTATTCCTCTCTCAATATGGATACCATCGCGTTGCGGCTGTAAGGAGATGTAACGTCCGCGCAATGTCGGTACTGTAGTAACAACTGCAGACTTGCCTCTATGCTCATCCCGAATGACTTGTACAATTAGGTCCTGCCCTTCCGTAAACCCCTTTGTCCGGGGCAAATACGCGGTTTTCCCCTTGCCAATATCTAGAAATCCACCACCGCTTACCTTATCCACAGTGCTGAGCCGACCAAGATAAATCCCGTCTATTTTACTTGGCCTGCAATATAATGACCTAAAAAACCGAAGGAGCTTTCCATTCACGTCTAAGAGTGCAACTCGCACTTCTGCTGGAGAGCCTTCAATTAAAATTTCAACGGGCGTATTCACCATAGATAACCGTTGCCGCGCAGTAATTGCGATACATTGTAGAGAGGCAAGCCAACAACATTACTATAAGACCCAGAAATATGTTTTACGAATGAAGCTGCGCGACCCTGAATCGCATAGCCTCCAGCTTTACCATCCCATTCGCTGCTGTTTAAATAAGAGTCAATTTCACTTTCCGTTAGTCTTTTGAATGAGACTGTAGTCTCGACTAAGCGCATCCTTCGTTCACCATTTGGTAATAGAAGGCAGATGCCGCCCAAAACTTTATGGCGGCGTCCCGAAAGAAGCGACAGACAATCACCAGCCGCATCCTTGGTTTCGGCCTTTGGGAGAATTCGGTTCCCACAGACCACCGCCGTATCTGCAGCTAGTAAATACTCACCAGATTTCTTCGCTACATCTGCTTTCGCAGATGCCATGCGCTTCACATATTCACGAGGTTTTTCGTTTTGAGTAACAGACTCATCGATGTCAGGATACACTATTGAATCAGGTGTAATACCTATTTGTGCTAATAAATGAAGCCTGCGTGGAGAACTCGAGGCTAAAATTAATTTAATTGTAGTAGTTTGTGTCATAAAAAATAGAGATAATTCTCGTTGCTATATTAGGCTCGTATGTGTAGGACGCAAATGAGAGTAAAGAGCCTCCGGGCTGTATCAGCATCCATATCAATTTTATCAGCGAGACGTTCAATTAATAAATCTGCCCCTTCGTCATGCAGACCTCTGCGCGCCATATCTATACTTTCGAGTTGCTGCACGGTCCGCTTTTGCAACGCATCGAAATAACTTTCACAAATTTTAAAATAATCCTTAACAACGCGGCGCAATGACATCAATGACACGAAAATTTGACGAAGAGGCTGATCATTCTCATCATTTATATCAATCACTAAACGATTTGTGTCCGACACGCTAAGACGTACCCTGTATGGACCTCGATCATCATCTTTGGGAGCGAAGTAATTACTAGCGAGCAAATCATATATTGCCACTTTCCTCTCGTGTTCTATCTCAGGCCTATATCGAATAAGCGAGACTTCATCGAGAGTTATGTCAGAGATACAGGATTTAGGCACGGGCCTTTCCCTCCGGACTCAATCTTAACGATACCGACCGCGCATGAGCATCTAGCCCCTCTGCATCTGCGAGAATACGTGCTGCAGGTCCAATTTCCTGGATACTATTTGAATCACACTTTACAAGAGTTGTGCGCTTCATAAAATCTATGGCTCCCAATCCAGATGAAAACCGAGCTGACCGTGCCGTAGGCAAAACGTGGTTGGGGCCGGCAACATAGTCTCCTATCGCTTCTGGAGTGTGTCTCCCAAGAAATATAGCACCCGCATTCCTTATTTTTTCAGCCAACATCTCAGGCTCTTTAACAGCAAGCTCGAGATGTTCAGGAGCAATACGATCAACTAGCTCAGGTACCTCGTCCCAAGTATTTGCAATAATAATGACACCATTTTCGTTCCAGCTTTTCCTAGCTATCTCTTTTCTATCTAGGAATGCCAATTGTTTGTCTATGGACTCCATCACGGCTTGGGCCGTATCACTACTATTGGTAATCAGCACAGATTGTGCGTTTTCATCATGCTCGGCCTGACTCAATAAATCCGCAGCAATCCAATCCGGATCATTATCAGAATCAGCCACAATCAAAATTTCCGACGGCCCCGCAATCATATCAATGCCAACCCTGCCAAATACCTGTCGCTTAGCAGAAGCAACGAAAGCATTTCCTGGTCCCGTTATCTTGTCGACAGGGTCAATTGTTTCTGTCCCAAAGGCCAGCGCACCAACGGCTTGAGCGCCACCGACGCGGTATATTTCGGATATGCCTGCAATATCTGCTGCAGCTAGTACAAGAGGATTAATTTCTCCATCTGGCGTTGGAACCACCATAGCTACTCTCTCGACACCAGCAACTGTTGCTGGAATACCATTCATTAAAACGGAACTTGGATAGGCAGCTGTGCCACCAGGAACATATAACCCAGCTGCAGTTATGGGCGTCCACCGCATACCCAGCTTTACTCCAACACCATCCTGGAATTGATACCCCTCAGGGATTTGCCTTAAGTGGAACTCGCGTATCCTTTCAGCGGCTAAAATCAAAGCTGATATTGCACTTTTGCTGCATTGATCCCTAGCATCACTGATTTCGGACTCTGTAAACCGCATTCCCGGCGCATTCAACTCTATACGGTCAAATTTCTTTGTATAGTGAAGCAACGCCGCATCACCTCTTTCATCTACATCGCAGAGGATTTCAGCAACCACGTTATCTACATCTTCCACTACATCTCGTTGCGAATTAATGAAATGAGAAAACTGGGAAGAAAAATCTATTTCGGTGGTGTCTAATGTAATCGGCATGGGCACACTATAGTGATGGTCGGTCAATACAAGCTATGAAATCACTTGAGACCCTAATGTTTCGAAAACCAATAATTGCAGACTGTTGGTGCTCATAAACAAAATTCAACAACAGCTTAACACGTTTGTATTGCATAGCAGCATAAATTGGCTAGAAGTCAATTGTTTTTCAGGAACCCAGCTGTTCCCGTATTTTTAAAGGAATTTCGCCAAGTGAATTTACTACGATTGCACCTGCGGCAGAGAGCATTTTGCGCTTGGCTGACACCGTATCTTCGACTTCATTTATCATCGCAGCAACATGGCCAAAACTTACACCTTTTGGGTAATTTTCCTGAAATTCGCCTGCTAACAGTGCAATCAGCGGTTTAGTGCAGGCCTTAGTTCTCAAATATGCGGCCACCTCATGCTCTGCTTTGGTGCCAGGCTCACCAAACATAACGATTGCGTCAGTATCAGGGTCTGCCACGAACCGCTGAATATAATCAACCATCGGGTTACCTGGTATCACATCACCACCCATAGAAATACAAGTCGATACCCCAAGCCCACCGCGCTTAACTGCCAATGAAAGCTCTGCTGACATACCTCCAGATCGTGAGACAACACCGATGCGGCCCGGCGCAAAAACCTCTGATGGATCATCGCCGCCAATCGCACCAAGTTTACTTTTGCCTGGGGAGATTATCCCATTAGTATTACAGCCGACAACCACTGCCCCATATTCGCGGGCAGCTGCTGCAATTACAGCTGTGTCATGACGCGGAACAAATTCCGCTAGTGCAACAATTAATTTCAGGCCGGCTTCCAGTGCTTCTATTACCGCCTCCTTTGTTGAAAGCGGTGGAGCGTACACGACGCTCGCATCCACTTGGTGTTGTTGGCAAGCCTCTTTTACACTCTCGTAGACTGGAAGGTTATGAACCTCCGCCCCGCCCTTACCTGGTGTTACTCCGCACACAATTTTAGTACCGTACCGCAAACAAAACTCGGCATCTCGTGTGCCCTGGGCACCAGTTAATCCCTGCGCTAATACTTTTGTATTTTCATCTATAAGGATACTCATTTGACATTCTCCATTGCGTTACGGATATCAACAGCTGCGCGCACTGCATCATCCAGTGATGCGTCGAACGGCAAATAAGTAAGACCAGGAAATTCATCAAGGATTTCCTTAGCTTCCTCTTCACCAGGACCAACAAGACGAACAATAATGGGAAATTCATTAGTGTTAATATTTCGTTCGCGAAGGATTTCAGCCAAAGGTTGGGCCTTCCGAGCACAATGGGTAAGTTGCTGATGGTTAAAACTAACTAGTAAGCACTTCACATTCGGATTATCAAAAATTGCACGGATTGTGACTTTGAATTTTTCTTCTATACCGGCCCCCGGATTGGTATCTGTGTGGTTGGCCGGTCTGCCGCCAAGGGCCAACATCATGTCATGCTGCAATAACCCCGCACCGCCGCCGCCGACAAGAAGCGCTATATCACCGTCAAGCTCAGTATAACGCACGGCACCACCCTTTATCTTTCTATTAGCCTCAGAAACACTGAGTTCCCGGGCATTAAACTTACGCCACGAGGCTATTAAACTGCCGTCAGCGATCTCTGCCCAATCTGGATGGCGAGGCAAGCCATTCTCATCAATTGCAAGCATTGCACCCACTATTGATACCGCCCCATCTGAGTCCAATACCAAAGGGTTAATTTCCATCATGACTGCATCTGCCTTCACAAAGGCATCATACAAAGAAGTTGTTACAGAGACTACTGCTGCTAATTCATCTCCAGTAACGCCTGCTTTCTGCCAAAGAAAATTTGCCTGTTTTTTGTTTACCCCTTGAATAGGATCAATATCACCTCGGATGACTGTTTCAGAGTCGCGTGCATGTGTCTCTTCGATATCGACCCCACCGCTTGAAGATATCAAGATTTGGCCCGGGAAACTGTCCAAACTAAAGCTTAGGTAGAATTCACGACAAATCTCGACTTTGCTCTCGACGTAAATTTTTTCAACAGCAAAACCATGCACCTCGGTACCCAAAAGACGCCCAGCCGCGGTATTAACTTCCTCGGATGTATCCGTTAATACAACTGCGCCGGCTTTACCGCGTCTTCCCGTTGGAATTAGTGCCTTCACTACCGCACCGCTACCCAATGTTTCCGCATATCGTGCTGCTTCACCTGAGTTATCGAATGCCAAGCCTTGTGGAACAGGCAAACCCAAATCAATTAAAAATGCTTTCGTAAGATCCTCTGTAAGCGTCAACACGCTTCGCCCCTCCTCAAACTTATTGCTTCTGATATAACTCACAGCTATTTACACACCACTCCTAATGGATATTGGAAATAATAACAAACGTAATGCCATTCAACAAAAGATCGGGAAAGAAAAAATGAGTTGGAAGTCAGAAGTTGATGAGTTGAATAAACGAGCTGATTTGGCAGAACAGCTTGGCGGCAAAAAGGGGCGAGATTATCAGCATTCAATAGGGAAGAATACGGCACGGGAACGTATCGACATGCTTCTTGATACAAATAGTTTCCGGGAAATGGGTAAAATTGCGGGCAAAGGTGAATATGACGAGAAAGGTGACTTTATTTCGTCAACACCATCCAACGCAATCATTGGCAAGGGTCGTATCAACCAAAAGAAAGTGGCTGTTTCAATTGACGATTTCACAATTCGAGGAGGCTCATCAGAAGCAACAATTGCTGAGAAATGGCTTTACATTGAACGATATGCCCTCGAAATGAAGATGCCTCTGCTGCGACTTGTGGATAGTGCCGGTGGCAGTGTTAAACTTCTTGAAAAGATGGGTTTCACAAAAATTCCAGGTTATCCCAGCTGGCCGCAATTTCAACTGATGGGAGAAGTGCCTGTTGTGGGTATCGCGCTAGGTGCCTGCGCAGGCCTTGGGGCTATCAAAGTTGGCTACGCTCACTTTTCAGTAATGGTTAAGGGTACCAGCCAGGTTTTTGCTGCGGGACCACCTGTAGTGAAAGCTGCAATGGCAGAGGACCTTGACAAAGAAGAACTTGGAGGTTGGCGAATACAAACACGTGACAATGGGGCCGTAGACAATGCCGCAAAAGATGAACAAGACGCCTTCGATCAAGCCCGACAATTTTTATCCTACATGCCACAGAACGTTCATCATTTGCCACCCCGTATAGAGACTTCGGACACCCCGGACCGACGTGAGGAAATGCTATTGGGGGTGATACCTCGGAACCGCCGCCGAAGTTATAAAGTGCGCCAAATCCTTGAGGCAGTGCTCGACAAAAACTCAATTTTTGAAATAGCGCCAAAGATCGGGCCTTCACTTGTGACTAGTCTCGCGAGGCTCAATGGGTACGTTGTTGGAGTTATGGCGAATGACCCCAATTATGCAGGAGGAGCAATGACACGTGCATCAGCGATGAAGACTGAAAAGTTTGTTGACCTGTGTGACAACTTCCATATCCCTATCGTCAATTTTGTCGACGTTCCTGGTGTGATGCCGGGCCTTGCTGCAGAGAAAACTGGCACTATAAGATCAGTCCTTAAATGTTTGGCCGCCATTGAGCAAAGCCAAACTCCATGGTGCTCAATCATCATGAAGCGGGCCTTTGGATTAGCAGGTGGCATGCACGGTCGGAAAAGAGGCATTAACCTTCGCTATGCTTGGCCATCAGGATACTGGGGCTCTATTCCTCTTGAGGGAGGTATTTGGGCGGCATACCGAAAAGACATTGAAGCCTCTGAGAACCCCGAGGCTCGACTAAATGAACTGGAACAATATTACTCTAAATTCACATCGCCATTTCGTACTGCGGAAAAATTTTCAATACCGGACATCATTGATCCGAGAGAAACTCGTCCCCTGCTCTGTGATTGGATCGAGGAAGCATATGAGGTAACAAAATCGCATCTTGGTCCGGTAGCAAAGACAATGCGTCCATAAGGATGGCCGTCGAGATCAATAAGCTTGGGAAAGTGATGTTAGCCGAGATCACCGGCGTCGATATCACTCGGCCTATTGACCCTGAGACATGGGATCATATTAATCACGCCTTCCTTGACCATAAGGTCCTCGTATTTAGAGACCAACCTCTGACGCCAAGCTTATTTGTACAGTTTGCTGCACAGTTTGGCGCCCTCCAACCTCATATCACTAAGAAGTATAGACACCCAGACTTTGAAGAACTGATAGTAATGACCAACCTCGATGAGAATGGTGAAATTGATTCGGCTAAAGAAGCACGGGGTAATGCATGGCATACTGATATGTGTTACTTCGAGTCTCCTGCTAAAGCAACACTCCTGCATACTCAACAAATTCCTGATGTTGGTGGCGATACAGAATTTGCTAATATGACACTCGCGTTTGCAAAAATGCCGAGTCACCTCAAGTCGCGGATAGAAGGGCAGTTGGCCACTTTTCGCTACGGTGGTATTACTGCAAGCGGCCAAGAAAGACTTTCAACGCGCAATAAAAATAGGCATCCCGTGCAACATCCTGCAATAAGGACCCATCCAGAGACCGGCAAAAAATCTGTGTTTATAAATCCTGCGCACACGGTCTCGATAATGGGTTTGGATCACGAAAAAGCGTGGGCTTTATTGAATGAAGTGTTTGCGTGGTGCGTTCAGTCTCAATTCCAAGAAACACACGAATGGCGTATGAATGATACTATTGTCTGGGATAACCGTTGCTGTTGGCATCGTGCAACAGGGGACAACCCTCTGCGACAGCCGCGAATTTTCCTGCGCACGACCGTAAGAGGCACCCCCACACATTGACAAAACCAATGGCATACTTACACGATAGTGCCACACAATATTGTTTATGCACTCCACGAAAAGCTTTACATCAAACCAACTAATTTATGTGTCTGTACGCTCACACGCCATTCTTTGTGTTCTTCGCAATATTTGGCTGCCCGAGATGTATTTATATCACGATTAGGTCCGTCTTTCGGTTGAAGTAGGAAATGTTCAAAAGCGAGGTGAATATAAATAGCCGGGTCGACTCCATGTTGTGGATACACAAGTTTCAACTCATTACCGCTTGTCTGAACCAATGCTGAATTAGCTTTCGGGCTGACACAGACCCAGTCTAAGCCTTCGGGGGCCGAAATTGTGCCGTTAGTTTCAATCCCTATCTGAAATTGTTCCTGTTTTAAAGCCTCGATTAAAGGTGTATCCAATTGCAATAAAGGTTCTCCGCCAGTGCATACCACATAGGGCACTCCTCCCTCTGATGAGCTTGCCCAAGTTTCCGCGATTGCTCGTGCCAGTTCTAGAGCATTATTAAACTTTCCACCACCCGGCCCATCTACTCCAACAAATTCTGTGTCACAAAATTGGCAAATAGCGGTAGGTCTCTCCCTTTCTCGCCCACTCCATAGGTTGCAGCCAGAAAAACGACAAAACACAGCTGGCCGGCCTGTTTGAATGCCTTCTCCTTGCAAGGTATAATAAAGTTCTTTCACACTATAAACCATCGTTCAAACCTTATTCTGGTAGCTATCTTGCCGCCAATTTCACTTCAGTCTTTAATGCCTTTACATGGGCCGCTACGCAACACATATCACCGGAGGGATAGAGGTGACATTAACTGAAAATCTTGTCGATATTCTAGTCTCAACAAAATATGAAGATATTCCTGATGATGTACAGGAGATAGCTCGCCAGGTATGCCTCGACGGGATTGGCGTCATGATAGCAGGCGCCGGTGAGCCGCTTGGGCTAGGGCGTATCGTGTTCGAATATACGAAAGAGTTAGGCGGTAGCCCCACCTCAAGCCTCATTTGCGGTAATTTTAAATCAAATGTGTTGAATGCAGCTTATGCGAATGGATGTCTTGCTCATGCGCTTGACTTCGACAACACTTGGTGGCCGCTAAATCATCCAACTTCACCAACTCTGCCGGCAATATTAGCAATCGCAGAGCGCGACAAATCTCCAGGAACAGAAATAATAAGAGCTATTACCCTGGCCTTCGAGGTACAAGGACGCATGCGGGTAGCATCTGCAGCCATTGATGCTGGAACAGGTTTTCATAAACCTGGTGTATCTGGCCTGATGGGTGCAGTTACGGCATCCGGAATATTGCTTCAGCTGGATAAACCAGAATTTTTGCGTGCAATAGGTATAGGGGGCTCGCGAGCTGGATCGATTTCAACCAATACGGGAACAATGACTAAATCCAGCCATTCGGGCCACGCAGCTAGAATGGGGGTGGAGTGTGCGACACTTGCGAGATTAGGATGGACTGCCAACCGGGATATGTTGGGAGCAGGCGGATTTTTTGAGCTTTTTTACGGAGCCAAAAACGTTGAGCTTGATCTCTTCCTAAAGGATTTTGCAAAACCCTTTAGAATGGAAAATCCCGGCGTAGGTTTCAAAAAACATCCCGCAAATTATTTCACGCATCGACCGATTGACGCGGCGATACAGCTGGCGACCAAACATGATCTAAATGCCGACGACATTCATAGCGTTATAGTCGATTTTCCGAATTTTCATTATGTTGACAGGCCAGAGCCAGAAAGTGGACTTGACGGTAAATTTTCGGTTCAATATACGACTGCTGTTGCACTGCTTGACCGAAAAGTCAAAGTGGCAACCTTTTCAGATAAAAGACGCTTTGCAGAAGACGTGAAAGCTTTGTTGCCAAAAGTCCATCTAAATATGCGCAGTGACATCCCTAGGAGCTTTCAAGATTGTTACGCCATCGTCCGAGTGAAAACCAAAACCGGCAAAGAACTTTTAGAGCGCTGCGATAAGCCCCGCGGCATGTGGGGTCATCCACTTACTCATGATGAACGTTTAGCAAAGTTTCGCGATTGTTGTGAATTTGCACTTCCAAATAGGCACATTGAAAGAGTAATTGAGCTCGTTGCGAAACTAGAAAGTCTAGGTAATATCACCGAACTAATGGATATAATACGAGTGGGAAAAGCGCATACACCGGAATGATAAAGTTAACCAAATAATTTGGCAAAGGGCCTAATTTTTCTCTCTAAAAATTCTTTTCCCCCCATCAATAATTGCAGTCATTGGGGGCGTATTAGCAACACCTGATTGGGCATATTGGTTCTTAATAACTTATTAAAATGAAAAAGGAATGGTAAATTTAAATGGACCAGGAAAAAGCAATGAGCTTACTGCGGCACTTTGGCAAAGCTTTTAATAAAGGCGATATCGAGGGTATTTTGGAATGTGTAACTGAGGATTTCCAATGGCGACTTGCAGAGGGTCCGGACGCACCTGATGGCAAGCTTGTCAGCGGGAAAGATGCGGTTCGCGCAGCTCTACAAGAACGTGATCTCGCGACCAAAGAAATAAAGTTTTCCGAAACATCCATCCATTTTTCCGAAGAAAAAGTGTTCGGCTGTTTCCGTGCCACTGGAGAACTTAATGATGGTACTGTAGTTGATCAAAGAGGCATAGATATTTACACATTCCGAGATGATAAAATTGCAGTGAAGGATAGTTACTGGAAACGCATCGACAAAAACCTTTAAATCGTTGTGATATCTACAACACAATGATCCTTATCAAGTGAAGTGTTATTTTACGGCATTTACAACTCAGCCTTTTAATTAGAATATCAAAACTTTTAATTTTGAACCTTTGATCGCATTCGGTAAGAGTTCAATTTTCGGAATGCCGAGGTTGAAATGTTGTTGGGTGGGGTTCGGAAAGGTCTTGGACAGCAACGTTGAGACGCTCAACCTCCAGACGGACCGCTCCTCCTCGAGAAAAATGGATTGCAACAAAGCCATCTGAATAATTTATAGATAATAATTCCAGAAATTGGTTTCTATCACGACGATCAATTTCTCTGGAAACTGCGCGCTTTACACAATCAAAACGGAGCCCGGACAAAACACGAAGCCCGCTCCCCTTATTATCATATTCCCAGCAATATCTGCTTGCAACTAAGACAAAGGATTTCTCATCCTTAAGAAATGCAATATCTCCGATCGGCACTATCGCGTCCTGCAATAGTGCCGAGATTAACGAAAGGTCTTCAAGCGAACATGCTCTCAATTTTATAGGCGAATATTCCGCCTCTTCAGTCATTGGCTAATCCTCAATGCGCTCTATCTGCGCACCACACGATGCTAATTTTCTTTCCAGACATTCATAACCACGATCGAGATGATAGACTCTACTCACTAGCGTCTCACCTTCAGCAGCAAGACCCGCTATTACTAAGCTAACGGAAGCGCGAAGATCAGTAGCCATCACAGGCGCTCCTTTAAGGGCCTTAACACCTCGAACCATTGCCGACCCTCCATGCAAATTTATGTTTGCACCCATACGCATCAGTTCAGGTACATGCATGAATCGATTTTCAAAGATTTGCTCCGTTATCATCGACGCTCCATCCGATAGACTCAGCAGAGCCATAAATTGGGCCTGAAGGTCTGTTGGAAAACCGGGAAAGGGCTCAGTCATAACGTCAACACCAACTAAACCACCGCCTTGACAAGCTATTCGTAGCCCTCCGTTCTTTCCGGGAATCTCTGTGATTACAGCCCCAGCCTCCGTTAGTTTATCAGTTACCGCAACAAGATGTTTCGGTTGAGCACCTTTCAGCAGTACGTCGCCGCCGGTAGCTGCAGCAGCCATTGCATATGTCCCGGTCTCAATTCTGTCTGGCATGACTGTGTGGCGCACACCTCCAAGTAATTTTCTGCCCTGAATTACCAGCGTATCACTCCCTATCCCCTCGATACTTGCGCCCATGGAAGTTAAACAATTCGCGAGATCAATTATTTCAGGTTCACGGGCAGCATTGATCAACCTCGTTTCTCCGTCAGCGAGGGTGGCTGCCATCATAATATTTTCGGTAGCTCCCACTGAAACGAAAGGAAACGTGATATCGGCGCCCTTCAATCCGCAGGGAGCTGAAGCCAAGACATAGCCCCCATCGAGAACTATATCTGCACCCAAAAGCTCTAGAGCCTTTAAATGCAAATCAATAGGCCTAGTACCAATCGCACAACCACCAGGCAATGACACTTTGGCTTTACCGAATCGGCTGAGAATAGGTCCGAGCACAAGCACGCTAGCCCTCATCTTCCTCACCAAATCATAAGGTGCTGTCGTGTTACTTATTTCGCACGCAGTAAAGGTAATTTCTGCCCTATCTAAATGTCTATCAACAAACACACCATGCTGTTCAAGCAAGTCAGCTAGCGTTCTTATATCCTCCAAATTCGGCACATTAGATAATGTTACCGGCTCCCCGGTGAGTAAACTTGCGGCCATTAAAGGCAGAGCAGCATTCTTGGCTCCACTAATTGGAATTATTCCCTCAATTCTGTGTCCGCCTTTGATTCTTACGCGATCCATAGCACTCTTCAATTTCACCGCTGGGAAAGTAGATACCATTCAGTCGAAGCTGAATTACTCAGTACCCATGTAGAACTAATTTTTTACAACCTAGGCAGAGTTACCCCTCGTTGCCCCATATATTTTCCCTTCCGGTCGGCATATGATATATCCGGCTCACCATCACCCTTGAGAAACAAAAATTGGCACGCTCCCTCTTCGGCATATATTTTCGCTGGCAATGGCGTGGTATTTGAAAATTCGAGTGTTACATGTCCTTCCCACTCAGGCTCCAACGGCGTAACATTCACAATTATTCCGCAACGAGCATACGTTGACTTACCAAGGCAAATAACCAAAACATTCCGAGGGATACGGAAATATTCCACCGTAGAGGCAAGAGCAAAAGAATTTGGTGGGATGATGCAGACATCTGTATCACGTTCGACAAAACTTTGGTCCGAAAATGCCTTCGGATCAACGATCGCATTATCCACGTTCGTAAAAATCTTAAATTCTCTGCTTACTCTCGCATCATATCCATATGATGAAACACCAAACGAAATGGTCCCATCACGGTTCTGTGCATCAATAAAAGGATCAATCATGCCATCTTTATGGGCTTTCTCGCGAATCCAACTATCTGGCATGATTGTCATGTTATCCCCACTTTTTTTGTTGTATTTGATGACTAAACGATGAAGGTCGGGTTCACAAGACGAGGCTCAGTTCTGAATTTTTGTCTTGGAAGAAAAACACCTATTTTTTTAATTCTTTTCTAGCCGCTGCCTTCTTTGTGCCTTTCTTTTCAATAAGTTCTCTCGCAACGCTTCACCCTGTCGCGCTTTTCGGCTAGATCGTTTTTCGCTCGCATTGAGATTTTTAGATGTTTCCGGTTTCGCGGTTTTTTTATTCATTTGCCAAGTGATTCGGTTTAACAGGTTCGTTCATAAATAAACCTACCGAACGAAAAAAACCAGTTACGATAATAATTCAACAGCTTGCCGGACAAAGTTCACTATGGCATATACCGGGCATTCAGCAGTTGTGCCGCCGTAGCTCAGGGGTAGAGCGCGCCCTTGGTAAGGGCGAGGCCAGTGGTTCAATTCCACTCGGCGGCACCAGCCTCCAAATTATGAAGAAGGAGGAATTAGTGATGAATGGTGATGTATTATGGGTGCAATATTATCCGTATCAAGAACGAAGGTGAATCGCGCCGGAAAACTTTTTCTCACTCCCCGTACGTTGTACAAAAAAGTATATGTCCCATAAGTAGACTTTGTATTCGCTGATATATCATCTACGCCGACTGATTCGTCATCAAGCTCCACAGCGACAGCATCCCGAGACAACAATCGCCTAAAATAAGCTTCAATCTGATTGTGCCCTTTGGCTGGTATAGATGAAAAAGTTGGCAGCAAAGTGGCTCTTCCGGAGTAAAGAGCAAGTATCTGGGTCACGGATTTTTTATTAACAACATCTACCCAATTGGCTGCAAATTTGGCTGCTTCCATCTTAGGATGCTCCCTGTTTGTATATTAATCGCGAGGAAATCACTACTCAAACATCCCCAATTTCGTCCACAAGGAAATGATTTAAATAACTATTCCGACGTCACACATTTATTTAGAAAGGTTATGTTCACGGTATTATAAACACGACCTAAGTTAAATGAATAATTCATTGTCTGATAAATACAAGATCCTACGGGAGACTTTTGGCTTCGACAAATTCAGGCCAGGGCAAGAGGAAGTGATTGATACGCTTTTGTCTGGTCACAATGCACTCGCTGTTATGCCAACGGGCTCTGGCAAAAGCTTTTGTTTTCAGGTTCCAGCATTGATAAGGCCCGGACTTACGGTAGTAATATCTCCGTTAGTTGCACTTATGCAAGATCAAGTAACCGCCTTGAAGCTTCTTGGCGTGGCTGCTGTCAGCATTAATTCTTCACAAAGCCGAGCAGAAAATGTTGCTGCATGGCGCCAAGTTGCGGCGGGGCAGATTAAGATAATCTATCTCGCACCGGAACGTGTAATGACGAACCGTATGCTCGATGCGCTCACCAAGCTTGAAGTTGGTTTAATTGCCATAGATGAGGCTCACTGCATATCGCAATGGGGGCCAAGCTTTAGACCAGAGTACGAGCTTTTAGGAACCCTTCGGGACCACTTCCCAAAAGCGCCCATAGCCGCTCTTACGGCGACGGCCGATCCCACAACGCAAACAGACATTTTAGATAAACTCTTTAATGGGAACGCTAGGACTATCGTTCTTGGTTTTGATCGACCGAATATAACAATCTCGGTCGAAATGAAGAATAACTGGAAATCCCAAATGGTAGCTTTTACGAAAATTAGAAAGGGGCAGAGTGGGATAATTTATTGTCTTTCACGAAAAAAAACGGAAGAGGCGGCGGCTCTTCTTTGTAAGGAAAGTATTCCAGCGCTACCCTATCATGCTGGTTTATCAGCAGAAATACGTGATCAACATCAGAATATATTCATGACAGAACCCGGAGTTGTTATTGTCGCGACCATCGCTTTCGGAATGGGCATTGATAAAGCCGATGTGCGGTATGTTTTCCATACCGACCTCCCCAGTACACTCGAGTCCTATTATCAGGAGATTGGCCGTGCCGGACGTGATAGAGAGCCCGCTGAGGCGCATATGCTTTATGGACTTCAAGATATACGAATGCGCCGTTTGTTCATAGACCAAGAGGATAGTAGTAATGATCGCAAGCGTCGCGAACATCAAAAACTCGATGCTCTGCTAGGGTTCTGCGAAGCGCCGGAATGTCGCAGAAAGACATTGCTCGGCTATTTCGGCGAGCAAAGCACTGCCTGCGGTAATTGCGACCTTTGCCTAAATCCAACTGCTCGGATTGATGGGACTGAAGACGCTAAGTTACTGATGAGAGTTATTCGCCAAACCGGAATGATCTATGGAGTTGCTCATTTGATAGATGTACTCCGAGGCACAAACACAGAAAAGATTCTGAAAGCCGGCCATCAGGACCTTGAAACCTTCTGCAGTGGCAAAAGCCACAAAGTACAGGAGTGGCGCTCCATAATTCGACAACTAGTGGCCGCAGGATTTCTCAATACAGATATCGAGAATTACGGAGGGCTTAAAATAACTCAAAAGGGCAGGGCACTAGAAACTGGCCTGGAGACTTTTCGATATCGATTAACCCCATTTAAGCCAGCAATAAAAAAACCTAATATGCTACCGTCGCCTGAAACAGACGCTACCTTAACACAACCACAAACAAGATTACTCGCTAACCTAAAACACCTGAGGCTTAAGCTTGCATGCCAACGTAGAGTTCCGGCCTACCTAATATTTACAGACCGAACCCTAACGCAAATGGCTAAAAAAATGCCACGCACCGAGTCAGAATTCGCGGAAGTGAATGGTGTTGGTAAAGCCAAATTAAAGCTTTTCGCTGATTTGTTTCTTAGGGTTATTAATTCCACTTCTGCAGGACCTAATAAGCAACACCAATGATCAATCTTAGCTTTTGTGAAGGGTAACTGGTCAATATTTGCCCCAAAAGATCAAGTTTACTGATGTTGAGGACATTTTTAGAACTTATTCAGCTGCTGCCACCTCGTCGATCGGCTCAAACCGTTGACGCTTCACAAAATCAAGATTTGAGCCCTCTATGCGTATCAACTTTGTCGGACCATCGCGACGGGGAGAATGAAGCTGCTTCTCATTGTAGAGATAAACGTCTCCACGCTTCATTCTATAGGTCTTGTTTAATTTTACCTTGCCAGGTCTTTCGCCAACCGGTGCAGTAATTAGATCCCACTCACTCATGTCAGTGATGCCATCTGCCTGGCCATAAATTGCCCATTGCGGCCCATGGTCATGCGGCGGGCTCTCCTTGGATCCAGTATGTACATGGGCAAAAATACAAAACCCTAAATCGGCATCCTCATATAGACATTTTCGAGGGTCAACATTATCAGGGCCAAAATGTGTAGAAATAAATTCGTCATCCATGAGAACATCACTTAGGAGTGCTCGCACTCTTTCACGTCCAGCTGGCCCCGGTTCATCTTTCAGCAATTGTTTGCAGGAGGCACTAAAGCTTTCTATGGTATGGCTCATTTTATAATTCTCCCTCTCAGTAAATTATTATAATACATTACCTCATTAGATCGATATACGAAATGATTCTGGACCCTGAACTACAGTCCAAAAATAAAACATTCCCGTCACAACTACCTTAAGCCCACTTCATAAGTTTAATAGAGTCTTTCTTCTTAACAGGTTCGAGATCTATCTTCAGCGATAACTTATAGCGGTATATTTTCTCAGAGCTTATGCTCCTAATGCTAGGCCGGGTCTCCTAGGATCAGCAGCACCCTCCATAACACCCGTTTTCAAATCTGCTCTGATCAGACACACTGCGCCAGCCCTCCACTCCCAATCTGGCCACATAACGACATCGTGCCCAAGTGCTGAAAGTTTTTTGCATGTTTTTTGATTGATCCGCCCTTCAACATTAATGCGACCGGCAAAATAATCATGCGGTTCAGACGACCTTGGAAAATTAGTTGATGCCACCCGTGGTGCTTCTACCGCCTCCAGCGGCCGCATTCCCCAAAGATGTTGATTAAGCAATACTTGAATCATAGCTTGTGGCTGCACATCGTTACCTGGGGATCCGAAGGGCATGATCCACTCGTTTTCCTTAATTGCAAGTGCTGGATTTGGGGTCAATCTTGGCCGCTTGCCAGCAGCCATACAGGCCGGGTTATTGGGATCGGTCCATGATTGGGAACCTCTATTCGACGGCACGAAACCAAGCCCTGGGATCATTGGAGATGAATGTTGGCCATCACTTGGTGTAGCCGAAAATGCATTACCGTATTTATCGATAACACAGGTATACGCTGTGTCTACAGCCATCTCTTTAAAGCCTAAAGTCTTTTTACCAACCTCCACATTCTTTCTAGGTGTGATCCCGAGCTGTTCTGCATCGCCCGGCGGTGGCATTTCTCCGAATGCTTTGCTAGGGTCGATCATATCCCTACGCAACGCCCCATAGTCATCGCTTAAAAGCTCACCCATCGGCACATCAACAAAACGGGGATCGCCCTGATAGAAATGTCGGTCAGCATAGGAGAGATTGAGTGCTTCCAGTATGGTGTGAAGGTACTCGGGCGAGTTATGCCCCATCGATTTGAGGTCAATACCTCTTAGAATATTTAATGTTTCAAGAATTATAGGCCCCTGACACCAGGGCCCACAACCAAATACCGTGTAATCCATAAATTTAATGGAATAAGGCTCTTCATGACCTGACCTATACTCAGCTAAATCTTCGCGCGTGATCCAGCCGCCGTTTGCACTATTGTAGGCAGCAATCTTCTTAGCTATGTCACCTTTATAAAACGCATCTCTAGCCGCCCTCAAACCCTCCTCACGTCCACCCTTTGCCGCCATTTCCTCATCGACCATATATTGCATTGTAGCCGCTAGGTCAGTCTGGAAAAAATTTTCTCCTGCTTTAGGCGGATTGCCGTTTGGCAAAAACACTTCTCTGTTAGCAGGCCATTTGAGAAGAGCCTCCTTATTAGCTGAAATCAACTCCGCGTTCAGTGTTGTTGCAGGATATCCATTAATTGCTAGCCGTCTCGCACCCTCAACAACTTCACCAAATGTCATAGTGCCGTAAAGTTCAAGCGCTGTTATCCATGCATCGGGTGCTGCTGGAATAACAGTACGTCTTATGCCTGGTGGCATCTTACCTTTATGTTCATTGATAAAATATTTAATGTTGGCGGCTTTAGGCCACCATCCAAGACCTGAGATCGTCATTACTTTTGCCGTTTCGGCCATGCGTATCATGATAGGTGCAACGCCACCAAAGTTGACCTGATCACAATTTGTAACCCCTAAGGCTATACCCGCTGCCACACCAGCATCGATTGCATTTCCGCCGGCTTCGAGAATATTCATCCCAACTAGCGCCGCATGATAATTCCCGGCTGCAACCATGTGACGGTTTGATAACGCGCGAGCACGATGTGGCGCAGGCATATCTAACCCTCTTTCACCGCGAGTTTGGAAATAAATTGAAGATCATCCAATGACTGTAATGCCCCGACCTTATCTACAATCTGACCCGCTTTGTCAGCACCAATAACCGGCAAAGCAAGACTAATGAACTTCTCAGTCAACCGCGCCCACTGCCTCGATTGATCGGTTTCTGGTTCGTAGACGGCTCCACTTTGGCGAACCACGCTACCATTCTTCTTCGTTAATATAATATCCGCAACTGCATGATCGTTTTCTAAATCGTCATTGGCTACAACTTTTATTCGATCTCTCATCGCAATGACCGCTGGGTGCGTGCATTTCTCAACTGAATAGCTGTCCATACTGCTCGTGTCTTCGCCTAAAAGTCCCATCGCTGTCGTGAAACGAAGACTAAATTTACCCTCAAGGCCCGTGCGGGGCTCGTGGATATTACACATTTTAAAGTAACCTGATGGTACGTGGAGTTCGACATTTTCTATCTCGTCGGGTGTGACGCCATGAGTAGAACGCACAACCCTAGCTGCTTCGATTGCAGCGTGAGTCCCATAACAAGCTGCATGATATTTAAATAACATTCCACGCGTCAGAAACCTTTCACCCAACCCATCAGTCGCGAGATCCGGCGTGAATGCATTTGTTTGTGTATCGCCAAACCCTTGGACACATTCGAGTATCTCCCTATTACTAGTCCAACCGCGTTTAGCCATCGAAGCCGCAAAAAGACCGTTTTGACATGCCTTCCCTGCATGCATCGGCTTACACATGGTACCAAAATTCGCTTTTAGCCCAGCCGCCTGGCTGGCCGCAATTCCAAATGCAACAGACATAGTGTCTGGTTTGAGACCAAGAATCTTCCCAGCAGCGGCAGCAGCAGCAAAAGTGCCCGCAGTCCCAGTCATATGCCAGCCTTTTTGGTAATGGGACTCTCCCATCAGCTGTTTGCCTATGCGGCAACCAATCTCGGTTCCAGCAACAAAAGCAGTAATGAAATCCCTACCGCTTGTGCCATCACGCTCGGCCGGCCCCATCATAGCCGCAAAAGTAATGACAGATGGATGACCAATCATTAACAGATTTACATCATCATAATCCAAAGCGTGGCTAACGGTCCCATTAATGAGAGCCGCTTGCGAAACCGAAGTTTTGAGTCCATCGCCAATGATTGTTGCTTGTGGATTACCTCCTTGTTCTTTGGCCTCAGAAATAAGCATCTTTGTTATGGGATCATCTTGCGCAGCCAGGGTTACAGCTAACCAATCAAGAAAACAGCACTTTGCAATTGATACAATATCATCTGGCAATTCGTCGAATGACAGGTCTGCAGCGTGGTTTGCCAACTTAGCTGTTAGCCCCTTGGCTTCTGGTTGATCAAAAGCAATTTGCGCCATACGTTAATTCCTCCCATTAAGAAAACTATTATCGAATAATGAATGGATTCGGCACCTCTTCTGCTGTGCTTATCCAGATACTTTTTGTTTGCATGTACTCGCGTATCGCTTGCTGGCCACTTTCTTTACCTAATCCTGAACGTTTAAACCCCCCAAAGGGCGAGACAAAACTGACTGCTCGATAAGTATTGACCCAAACTGTGCCTGCTTGAATACGTTTAGAAATTTCAAGGGCGCGACGAATACTCTGTGTCCATACACCTGAAGCAAGACCATAAACGACATCATTAGCGATTTCGACCGCGTGGTCGTCATCTTTAAATGGAATTACTGACAATACCGGTCCAAATATTTCTTCCTGAGCAATGCGCATTGAGTTTTTTACACCCGTGTAGATTGTCGGCTGGACAAACCAACCATTCTCAAGGGCTGGGTCTTCGGATTTACTACCACCCAGCACACACTCTGCTCCATCTTCTTTCGCTATATCAAAATAACCAAGAATTTTTTGAAACTGCGGCGGTGTCGTTACGGGGCCAACCTGTGTTTCTATTGACATAGGATCGCCCATTTTCGCGGTTTTAGCTAATATAATTAGCCTATCCACAAACTCATCATGAATGCTTTCTTGAACCAAGAGGCGAGATCCAGCTATGCATGTTTGCCCAGTAGCTGCAAATATCCCCGATATCACACCTTTAACTGCATTCTCGATCTCGCAGTCATCAAACACAATGTTCGGTGATTTACCCCCAAGCTCAAGACTAACCTTTTTAAGACCGCTAGCAGCATTTTCGTAAACCCGAGTTCCACTACCCGTGCCGCCGGTAAAAGAAACCTTTGCAACTTTTTCATGCGCAACAAGCGCCTCACCTATTTCTTTACCATAGCCGGAAACAACGTTTATAACACCCGGTGGAATGCCTGCCTCCTCAACTAATTTTACAAACTCAAAAGTAGATGCAGAAGTGTATTCTGATGGCTTTATCACTACCGTATTGCCAGCTGCCAAAGCTGGAGCAAGTTTCCAAGCAGTGATCAATAACGGGGAATTCCATGGCGTTATTGCAACGCACACCCCTAGTGGCTCATGAACAGTAAAATTAAATGTGTCGGGCTTATCAATCGGCAAGACTGATCCCTCAATCTTGTCAGCTAATCCACCAAAATAATAATACCATTGGGGAATATAGCCTAGCTGTGCACCCATTTCTGCCATGAGCTTGCCATTGTCTTGAACTTCAATGGCTGCAAGCTTTTGGGAATTGGTAGCAACGAGGTCCCCCAACTTACGCATCAGGCTACCGCGCTCTGTAGCTCCCAAATTAGGCCAAACACCAGATGAGTAAGCTTTGAATGCAGCCGAAACAGCACGATCAGCATCCGCAGCATCTCCGCGAGGAACTTCGGCCCACGGTTTTCCCGAATAAGGGTTGTAACTTTCTATCCAATCATCGTTGGATGGGTCTATCCACTTACCATTAATGTAATGCTGATAGCGCTTCAGAGCTGCCATCAGTACCTCCTATATTTCTGCTTGTATTTCTATACACCTCAATTACAGCCGGTATTGGCCTCCAGCGCAAGGGGCTGGGGTTTTTTTAGGCAATGCTCTGTGCCGACCCAACCATCTGACGCGAAACTAATTTTGCATATAATCCGTTATTTGAAAGCAATTCGTCATGCGACCCAACTTCGGAAATAGAACCATTTTCAAGCGTTACGATTAAATCCGCTTCACGAATTGTCGATAATCGATGCGCAATAACGAGCGTGGTGCGATTTGCCATTAATTCTTTCAAGGCGTCTCGCACAGATGCCTCACTTACAGCGTCGAGATGACTGGTTGCTTCGTCCAAAATAAGCACGGGTGCGTCTTTTAGGAATGCACGCGCAATCGCAACTCGTTGACGCTGCCCTCCAGAAAGATGCATGCCACGTTCGCCAACCGAGGAATCCAATCCACCTGGCACGGTTGAAACGAAATCTCCAAGCGCAGCTCTTTGTACAGCCTTATTAACCTCAGCATCACTAGCGTCTGGCTTGGCCATTAATATATTGTTCTTTAAGGTGTCGTTGAAAAGATAGGTATCCTGAGCCACGAGTGCTATTTGCCGACGCAGGTCATCAAGCGCAAATTCGCGAAGATCACAGCCATCCATCGTCACCCGGCCGTTATTTGGGTCCCAAAATCGCATTAAGAGGTGTGCAGTGGTACTTTTGCCTGAACCCGATGGGCCCACTAGTGCCACGGTTTTACCGGCAGGAATGGTGAATTCAATCTTATGCAGAGCATCTTGCTTGCGCCCAAAATAACGAAACGATACTTTTTCTAGAGCCAGCTCTGCCCCACCCACATTTTTTGGCATTGAAGCGCCCGGCCCATCGGTTACATCAACCGGCTCGCCATGAACTGCGTAAACCCTGCGTGTCGATCCGAGTGTGTCAGCAAGATGTCGACCAATATGAGCAATTTCTGAAATCGGTAAAAACGCGGCCATCGCAAGAATGGTCAAAAGGGGTAAATTAGCAGGTTCAAATGACCCAACTGTGACAAGGTGAGCACCAGTTGTGATGACGGCAAGACCACCGAGGCCGATAGCGGTTTCTAACATGGCCGCCTGTGCAGTCATATCTGAGAAGAAAGGAAGACGAACTTGATGGTGTTCCCGCACCTTCTGAATAAACTCAATCTCGCGACGTCGTTCCGCCTGAAATGCTGTAATTTCTACTAGCCCCTGGACCGTATCTACAGCATGAGCATTTAAGTTCCCTAGTACTTCCCGCGCACGCGATGCTAACCGGTCAATACGCTTACGCATAAGAAAGGGACTTAAAGCAACCCACGCTAAGAACGGAGCGAGCGCTAACGCAAGTTGCCACCCTTCTACTATCAATACTGTAAAAACAACAAATGGAACCAAAACCGCGACAAATGCCGGTGCAATAGTGTGTGCAAAAAAATACTCGATTGTCTCAACATCCTGTGTCGCCATGCTTACGAGATCACCAGTACGTCTTCTAAGCAAATAAGATGGTGCCAAAGCCTCAAGTTTTTCAAACAATTGGATCCGCATCTCTGCAAGCATCCGATAAGCAAAATCGTGGGCAAGCCAGCTTTCGAGCCAATGAAGGACACCTGCCGTGGGAGCGAGAATACCGAGCCATATTAAATACACTTCGAATGGTCCGTTTAGCTTAATTGCACTTACTGCTAACGCACCCATCACGCCCACACCAATAAATGCGCAAACTCGCGCCACACCCAGCATGAAAGTCGTCAACAACTGAATACGCCAAGGTCCGGCGAAACTCAATAATTCACGGAATACATCTAACCAGCCCATTCCATTTGCTCTGAGTATGGCATCAGTGGGCTCACTTTGTGCTTCAGCCTCAGCAAGATAACCAATATCATTCGTTTTCTTCGTTTGGTTTGGTGTGGTGTCGTCTGTACCGAAATATGAAACCTGATATTCTCCTACTTGAGCTGCCTGTGCAGCCATTAGTTTGTGATAAATTCCGCCAGCAGCAAGCAACTCCTCATGATCTCCTTGCTCACAAACTCTTCCATTTTCCAAGACCAATATTCTGTTAGCACCTATAACACTAGAAAGCCGGTGAGCAAAAATTAACACCGTTCGGCCTTGCATTAATCGGTCAAGCGCTTCTTGAATGATCGCTTCATTTTCAGCATCTACGGACGACAAGGCTTCATCAAGCACTAATATCGGCGCATCGCGTAACAAGGCTCTTGCGATAGCGATACGCTGACGCTGGCCGCCCGAAAGTCTAATGCCACGTTCGCCGATGGTAGTTTCATACATCTGTGGCAATTGTTTTATAAACTCATGTGCATTGGCCGAAATTGCTGCGGCCTTTATTTCATCTTCTGTGGCGTCTGGCTTTCCTAGGCGGATATTATCTTCGACCGTTCCATGGAAAAGATAGGTATCTTGATTTACGACTGCCATTTGTTTGCGGAGATCCTCCAATCGCAAATCACGTAACTTAATTCCACCAAGTAGAATCTCACCCTCACTCGGATCATATTGTCGGAGTAACAACTTGACAATCGTCGACTTACCACAACCAGATGGACCAACTATGCCGACCCTCTCCCCTTGTGCTAATTCAAAGCTCAACCCTCTATGAGCCTTGCGTCGGGAATTGGGGTACGAAAATTTTACGTTTTCGAATGAAATTGTTGGGGATAAATCGGGAGTTGGTTGAGCGTCGACGCACTCTTGAATTTCGGGTCTCGAACCTAAAAGCCCTAGCATCATATCTGCTGCCGACCTTCCGGTCATGCCAGCGTGAAGCAATGACCGCATATCGCGAAGTGGACGGTAAGCCTCGGTACCCATCATAAGGATAATCAATAAAGCAGTAAGCGAAATTTCTCCTTCGACCAACCGGTAGGCTCCCAATGTTAGGGTCGCCGCAACACCCACCGCAATACCAGCATCTGTTAGACCACGCGCAATCTGATTCGTAGCGAGGACCCACATGGTTGAACGCAGTAATTCCCTCGCTTTCAGCGCTAGATATAATGCACGTCTCTTCGCTTGTCCAAATGCCTTCAGTGTGCCAAGCCCCTGAACCGCGTCTAGAAATTCTGCAGCAAAGGCTTTGAATGCAATTGAGCGTTGCCGCGAATTTTTTGCTTCCATTTTATGAAAAATCTGCGGCCCAACCAGTGTAACTAAAGCTGCCCCAAGCATTACTAGCGCGACGGGAGTATCCAAAAATGCAACACCCACGAAAATTGCAAGCGGCGTTATAGTGGCGATGCAAAGCTGTGGTATGTATTGGCCAAAATAAATTTCTAACTGCTCAACACCGTCAATCATAGCAGCTATTACTGAACCTGTTCTTTCGTTCCCAAAATAAGATGGTCCGAGTGCGACTACCTGTTTGTACAATATTTTGCGGATATGCAACTGAACCTTAGCTGCTGTCTTGTGCGCGATCATGTTGCGCCAATATTCAAGCCAACCTCGGCATAACATTACGACCGCAATAACTGATATTGGCACCAATAATTGAGTTAGTGGCGTGCCCTCCCAGACCTGCCCCAATAACCAGCCAAGCAAAGCCAAACGTCCTACACCGAATGAGGCTGCTAGCAGTCCAACAAGGACTGCTGCTAAAATGCGTAAGCGCACACCTTTAGTATATGGCCACAATCTGGAGTCGAAATACATTGGCTACAATTACAGTTTTAAAATAGCTTCAATCATGCGATTTCATAAATGTGAGCAATTTTTCGTTCATTTCGTTTGGTGCCTCATAAATTGTCCAATGACCAGCACCCTCTATGATTTCAGTTTTTATTTTAAGACCTCGCGCAGAAATCTGCTCGTCGTATGATTGAATATAATGGGGGTAATACTGATCTGCTGTGCCCCAATAAGTACAAATTTGTGCCGCCGATCCAACCAATGCATCTGGCAGGGTTAGACGACGAGCGAAATGGTGGGCCTTCACTCTGGCTCGCGGCGCATTTTTGACCTGGGTATAAAGAGCAAGATCGTCAACTGCTCTCGGTCCGCTAAACATAACTTGACCTAGGTTGTGTCGATGCGCCTCAACGATCTCTTCTGGATCTTTCAAGCGTTTCCAGTTGATCAAGCCCTCTACCATAGTGCGTTGGCCAGTCAACCGAGCCGCTCCTATCATAGCGAATGTCTTGAGACGTGCCCCTAAGCCCATTGCCATGTAACCACCCAGTGTACTGCCATAGGAGAAACCCGCCATATGACATCGAGTTTTGGACCCTATTAAGTTGTCCAGACCCGAGTTCATAATAGAAGCTATCCCATCCATGGAATGAGGTTCCGGAGGTACCGAGGAATCCCCCAACCCTGGAGCATCTGGAACAAGGACACGATATTGTTCGGAAAGAAATGGTATATTTTTGATCCAGTGAGTCCAGCTTCCATGATTGCCATGCAATAGCAGTAAAGGATCACCATCTCCCCAAATATGCCATATCACATGGCCATCACCACATGGTGTATAAGCAATCTCGGCTGCATTCTCAAAACGAGCCACACACTCCTCTGGTGTTTCATCGATGCGCGGAAAGCCGCCAACCAGACCATCATTTTCCATTGGTATTACTAAATCTAATCATGTGCCTGAAACCACTCCATTAACCATTCGTTGACAGTTGTGTATGCCTCATAGGGTGACCAGTGGGACACATTGGCTATGGTCTTTACATCAAGCTCGATATTGTTTCCGTCAATAAGTTCTGTTTTGCTTTCAAGAAATGCCCTAAAGAAACCGTCTTCGGTTCCCCAGATATTTAGCATAGGTACACCTCTCAACCCAATAAGAGCGTTTATCAAGCTATCGCGGGGAATAAATTCCTTCGTACGTATGCGTGCACGTGGCGCATTTTGACTTTGCAGGTAAACAGCTAGATCGTCGATACACTCCGGCTTTGCGATCATCATCTCAGCGAGATTGTGTCTGTGTGCCTCCCACCTATCTTCATCTGTTGATGCGCGGCGCCAGCTTTTCATGACGCGCGGAATTTCTGAAGTTGCTGTCAATCGTGCAGATGCGCACATCGTCAATGATTTCACACGCTCTTTGAGGCGAAGCGCTGTATTAGCAGCAATAGCGCTTCCATAGGAAAACCCTATAAAATGAATCGGTACTTTTTCGGAAATTAAATCCTTAATCCCAATTTCGAATGCATCTATGATACACTCCAAGCTGTAAGGAGATGGAGGCAGGGAGGAGTCTCCAAGCCCCGGAGAATCTGCGCAAAAAACGGCGTATCTCTCAGCTACAACACTGATATTCCGGATCCAGTGGGTCCAGGAGCCGTGATTGCCATGAAAAAAAAGCACTGGATCACCATCACCCCATTTTCTCCACACCATACTTCCATCACCGCAAGGGGTATTTAAGATCTTTGCTGAACTATCAAACCGAGCAACACAATCTGCCGGTGTTTCCCCATGCCGCGGAACACCTCCTTTAAGAGCCTCTCGTTGTTTTTCCAGTAGCATGCAAGCTCAATCCCTTAACATTTCCAATGCTAACAAATTAAATTGTGCAGCTGCTTCATAAGGCACCCAATGACCAGCCTCAGGAATGACTTCAAATTCACAACAAGGTTGTATCCGTTCAAACACGTTACGACGTTCATACATGTAATCCCGAGCGTAGACATCCTTTTCGCCCCAGATGCCATATAAACTGCCCTTCAACTTCGGCAACGCATTGAGCAGCGCCGGTGTGCTCGCAATATGACGAGACTTCATTCGGGATCGCCGAGTATTCCTATCTTGGATACAGATTGCCAGATCGTCGACATTTTGTGGATTTCCGAACATAATGATCTCGAGATTACGTTGATGGCAAACAAGTCGTTCTTTTGAAGTATTTGATTTACGCCAATCCTGTAAACCGGAAATGGGTCCTTTTCTGCAGTCAAGACCATTCGACCCCACTATTAGCAATTTGTGTACGCGTTCGCCCTGCCATACTGCTGTATTGCCGGCCATAATTCCCCCAAATGAAAACCCGCACATTCGCAATTTTGTAAAATTTGGCAGTACCTGATCTATGCCATCAGAGATGATCTTGCTTATGTTCGGTGCGTCGTGCGGCTGAGGGGCCATGGAGGAATCCCCATGACATGGAATATCAGGACAGAATACCTGAAAATGACGAGCAAAGAATTCGATATTTTTGATCCAATGGGTCCAGCTTCCGAACCCGCCATGAAATAATATCAAAGGCTCGCCTTCACCCCAAACATGCCAGACCATTTCCCCTCCACCGCAACGCGAAGTCTTTACATCCGACAATGATTCTATTTTCGCGATATATTCGTCAGCGTGCATTTGCTTGCCCAACCTCATCCTCGCCTTTATGAGCAATTGCGCCTAATTGTTCTAACCCTATCTGATTAAAAGTATCAGACGCCTCATACATAACCCAATGGCCAGCCCCCTCAATGATCCTGCAGTCAGCACTGCTAAAGATCCCTTTTATAACATCGATCCGCTCTTCCAGATCTGGCATAGCGTAGACATCGCCCCGCCCCCAAATACCACTTATGGGAATGTTGACCTGCTCAAGTGCCCAACGAAGGGTGTCAGTTCCCGCTATGCGGTAACTGCGTAGCCTTGCTCGGGAAATGTTTTCTGACTGAAGGTAAACTGCTCTGTCATCGATATTATTTGGATTTCCAATCATTAATATACCTAGATTATGACGGTGCACTTCACGCCGCTCTTTCTCTGTCTTTGTGCCCCTCAGTGATTTCGGCTCAGCAGGCAAACCACTCCAAGGGCACCCCATCGCCCCTGCACCAACAAGGGTCAGGTGCTGAACGCGTGATCCCATACGCAATGCTACATATCCGCTATTTATAGCGCCAAAGGAAAAAGCCAAAATTTTGAAATGCGCCTTTTCTCCGATCAATGCATTAATGCCGTCACAAATTATATTAGCTAAATGCCCTACAGAGAAACGAAAATTATTATTATCGAAAGGTATTGGCGGCTCAGCGGAGTCTCCTAAACCAGGCAAGTCTGCAATAAAGAGCGTAAAGTGCCTCGCCAAACTGCGAATGTTCAGTGCCCAATGCCGCCACGAACCAGCCCCTCCGTGAAGCATTACTAGGGGAGGCCCACTACCCCAAATGCGCCAAACCATGTGTCCATCTCCGCAAGCCGTTTTCCGAACCTCGCAGCCGCTCAATAATTCTTCCTCTAATGCCCGTGCCTCTTCCCAGCTACACATGCGACACCCTCTATTATAATTGGTGAGATAGGAGACCCTCTGAAACAGGCCAAGTTGCTAAATTGATGTCGATACTTTGCGGACAAATATATTTCTTAGTTTTTCTTCGCACTTTTTACTGGCAAATGTTTTGCAAAAATTTCAATACATTGCTGCAAAGTTCGATCTTTATCATAATTTTCCCTTGTTTCTTGAGCGATTGGTGTAGAATCAAGAAGTTCCATTGTTTCGGCTGCACCTCGGTGGAAGTGTGATGAAGCCCCAGCTGCTCCCATAGTCTCAGCTATTTCTTCCATTTCACCAATCCAACGGCCCGCATCGAGCGGCAATCGAGGTAACATCTTGTTGATGTCGGCCCAGATAGCCGGACGGCTCTCTTCGAGCGCGCTATGAAGATGTTCTGAAACTCCGAGTGCCTCCGCGGTTACAAGTGCTGTCGTATATAGTGTCCAACTTCCTTTCGTAATAGCAGCGTAGCACATCTTTGCAGCTGAGGCTTTACCAATCTCAGTACCAAGATCTATAACTTCAATGTGTGGGCCGTTAATTTCCATCACTGCCTTGGTATCGGGGCCACTGACATACATGCTAGTAGGCCGTTCGCGAGTTCCAGGCCCGGGACCAACAATTCCAGCATCAATGTAATTAGCTCCAGCGCCGACAATGTGCGTGCCAACAACCTTAGAGGTGCTCGGCGATATAGCATTGCAATCTGCAAAGTGAGGTTTGGACCCTGTTCTTTTCATTGCTTTAGCTATTTCTTTCGCAATGCCTACTGAATTAGCTGGAGGCATTATGGATAAAATCAAATCTCCCTCGAGAACAACATCATCAATATTACCCATATCCTCAAAATTGGCCTTCAGTGCCAACTCCTTGGTGCGTTCACTGCGCCCATCGAGGCAGGTGATGATTCGAAAGCCCGCCCTGCCGAGCGCAATGCCATAATTGTGTCCCATATCACCGGGGCTTAAAACTGCTACTGTTTCTATTGTCATGGCCAATCCTTTCATGGCTTGCTATTTGTTGAATGGATAATAGCTCGGGCAGTATACATCATACTGTTATTATAAGATTTATCACAGCAGAGGCCCTTACTAGAAACATCGCAGTTGGTCGTGCTATGATGAAAAGTAATGAAAATAACAATACTAAAACAATAATAATGTAGAAAATACTCGCATCGTACAGGGATTTGATTTCGAATTTCAAAATATTTTTCGCAGCTAGCACTTTTGCTTTAGCTTCTGTCGCTGTGCCAGCTTTCTCAGTATTCCCCTATAAACCTATAACTCTTGTTGTCGGGTTTGGTGCAGGCGGTGGAACAGACTCGTATGCTCGTGCTCTCACTTCTGTTGCTCCTATCTTTATCAATAACCAGCCAATCATTATGGTCAATAACCCCGGTGGATCAACCATCCCTGCAACAAAATATGTTGCTGATTCTACACCGGGCGGCCATACCCTTTGTCTTGCTTCTGGCGGTTCATTTTATTTTTCCACGCAGTTTCGCAAGGCACCAGTTGATCCATTCAAGGATTTCAAAATTGTATGCATGGTCGGCCGCCTCTTACCTGCCTTATTCGTTCACCATGGTAGTAGATTTAGAACCGCTAAATGATTAGTCGATCATGTCAAGGCCAATCCCGGGAAAGTAAGATATTCAACTCCGGGTCGGACCACAACTTGGGGTATTGCGGGACTTGCCTTCAAAAAAAACAATATGGACGCAGTTGGTGTGCCAGCAAAAGGTGGAGCGCAAGCACGCGGGCTTCTAATTGGCAAACAACACGCACAAAAAACTAACCGCCATTATAGAGCAGGCTCCCTTCAGCAAAGTGCTAAAAACAATGTAGACTGTTGAGAGGCCTATGCTCGCTTAAAAAAATCAATTATTTTCCCATTAAGACCCTACGGATTTGCAAAGTAGCCTCATCCACGCGCATTTCTATTTCCTCATCAGAGATAGTGCTGAGAGGATGTGTTATAGCCACTGGTTCGAGATCCCTCATACCTAATGCGGTACGCTGTTGATGCGCTTCATGCAGAAATGTGGTCGTACAGATTACTGCCGTAGGAATTTGATACTTTTCAAGCGCAAAGCCATCATGCATACAGCACGATGTGCATGAGCCTCAATCCCCAATAGCAGTAATTGCTATATCATTATGTTCGGCAATCTCCGCTAGTAACGGAGCAGAAGCAACCTTCGAAAAACTCTCCTTTTTGTAATAATTTATACTCTCGAAACTAAATTCTTCGTCGAGCTTTGACATGGTTTTGCGCAGAAGTTTTCCTGCATTCCATTTCGTATTATCAAGTACTGCAAGTCTCAAATGCAGAAGTGATTTTGGTCGTATAGACAGTGGGACCAAATCGACCTCGGCGCTGCCGCGTGGATCATAGACAGCCTGCTGTTGAGCGGTTTCTCCTGAAATCATATTTCCTCTCCCAAGATTTTAATACTGACAAGCTTCATCATTACACAGTGTAGCTGTTGTTGTAGCCGGCAATCCCGAAACAGAGCGTAATACTGGATTGGTCATATGGCCCCACCCGGGAATAAAGGCAGAGAACCGCCCTGCCTCTCCACCGGCAACGAAGAGATGGATATGATCGGGTGAAGACACAATAGGGATTCGGTCTTCAATACCGCGTTTATACCATTTAGGAAGGTTACGATTGTAAATTTTACCATAACGATGATTAAAAGCTATATCACCGAATCTGTTCCCGGAGTGCATCCAAAGAAAGTTCCTTATGTCGCTACGGCTCCATCCTTTACTACTTATGGTTTTTGCGTGTTCTGGCCCCAAGACAATGGCGCAGTGACCACCTGATACTGCATTATTATTGGCAAAAGTGCTCATCGCAGAGGACACAGACTCTAGCACCCCCTCAGGGTCATCAGCAACATGGTTGGTGACTGAGTGGGGAGGTTCTGCAGCCATAACAAAGACCGTTGACTCAGAAGCATCATACCCTTTGTCCACGTGATAAGGAACAAAGGGACTTTCTTCTTCATTTTCAGCGATACAGTATGCGTATTTTGCTGGAGACCCCAATGTCGATTTATCAAGATCCCCAGGCCATGCTCCGCCTACATTTAGCAAGACCATACGAACAGCACGGCCTATTGTCGCATTGGCACGATTACCTGACCCAAATGTATTATAACCAGAGTTCATCCCGATCTCACCTCTCACAGGTCCATTCACTACTAAAAGTGGAGAAGCCATATGAGTTGTTGCCTGCACACCATTCAGATTAAAGGCATTATCAGTCAAAGCTACTAATGCCGCACGCACTACTCTCGCATATTCTGGTTTGCACCCAGCCATGACCAAGTTGATCGCAAGCACCTCGGTAGTTAATGTGCCCCAACGAGGTGGCACTCTGCACACAGCACTCCCTGTTACACCGCCCAGCTCCTCTAACATCGCATCAATTTTCCCCGGAGTAGGAGGAACCACTGGTAATCCATCAGAGAACCCTTGTTCGTAATACCACTCCACAAGATCAATATTGGAGGGCACTGTACTCTGTAAGGCTATTTGCTTTTTGACGATTGGAGCCATATCCTCCCCCACCTAATGTGACAAATCTTTTAATCAGTGTTTCTAAATCAATTTATAAGTCAGTCTGGCACAAAATTTAGTGTTGGGTCCACATCGCCCTCTTCTTCAATATCAATCTCAAGATTCTCAAGGTAACGACAGACCATCATGTAAAATCCAATAATTAAAATTGCCTCATTCAATTGACGAGGGTTAAGATATGTGGAAATGGTATCAAAGGTATTTTCCTTTGCCTTAATCGAGTGTACAACTTCGTCAGTAAACCGGATAACGATATTCTCGATATAATCGAAAATATCCTCATTCTCCCCCGAACTCACTGCCTTGATTTTGTCCCATGACACACCAACATGGCGGGCAATTTTCTCGTGTTGATAAATCTCGTAGGATGACTTCGACAGATGACCAACCCGGAGTATGATAATTTCCCTCAAAATCGGATCAAGTTCAGACCTCATTAGAAGAGCATTTCCGAACTTCATGAAGCCATAGTATGCAGACTCAGCATGAGCAAGCATTCGAAAAACGTTCAGCATTGGGTTTATACGCGCCGCCAGTTTCTGAACGTCCTCTGAAAGTTGTGAAAGGTCTGGATACTCAATCCGTGCCATTTATCGATCCTATATAATAAAAACCTTACAATTATGTTGGTTGGCGGAAGCGTGTGGGAGTCGAACCCACCAGGAGCATCAAAACACCCCTCTCCGGTTTTGAAGACCGGGCGCACCACCGGGCAACGTGACGCCTCCAATCGAGAGATTATGCTGCGACGAGCAAGTGATCAAGCGACTATAAATTATAGCAAGACTGAGCCAACGAATACTACGCGTCTAAAAACATTTTCTACAAGATCTAAGATCATAAGATATCAGATAGTAAAACCTCACAAAGGCCAGAACTTTGCTCTCCAAAAATGTTCTTTTCCCGGCCCTACACATTCGATTTATCGAGTGTAGAACCAAAAATTTCTTGGTGTGAACATTCTATTATTCTCTTATCGTTAATCCGCTTGGTAAATTTTTTTCTATCGAAGAACTCTAACACTTCAATTGCCAAATTGCGGCCTATAGTAGTGTTGTCTCGGTACAACTTAGCAGTAAACATACCATCATCGGCCTCACTAGCTATTCGCTCTGCTATTGCTGCTAATGTTTGCACAGTCTCAGAGAGGAAATACCGGTTATCCGAGATTCGATAGACAAGCCCCATAGAAGTTGCGCGGGTTAGTAGCTCTTCAACTTTCTTGAGATCTATATTAACTTCAGCCGCTATCTCGCGGGTACGAGGTGGACGCAAGCTATCATTAACTAGTAACTTTGCTACTTGCTCCCAAAGAGAAGCTGTCTTTCCTTCAAATTTGGGCCTATATCCCGGCAAACACAAAAACGCACCATTCGCAATAATTGAACCAGTCCGGATGAGCTCACTTATTACTGCTGAAAAAATTGGCTCATCAACTGGTGATACCATCGAACGCCGTAATCGCTCTTTCTCAGGGCCTGGCCTGTCTGGCCAACGTTGATGCCATGCCTCAAGACTATGAATACATTTCGATTTTAAAAGAGCCCAGTAATTTAGAGAGATACCAGTTGCCTTGTCAGCAGACTTGATACAGATCATGTTTGAGTTCTGCCATAATATCTCAGCTTCTTTGTCGCATATATTCCAAAGAATCTTAAAGCGGCTCAAGTTAACGCCGTTTCGTTGGCACTCTAGTAAGCTACCTAGCGCTTTTCCCGGATCGGAACATTCCAATGCTCTTAAAGTCTTGAAACGGTCTGGTTTTCGTCTTCCTCTTTCAGAAGCAAATGGATCAAGCACCATACCTCCTGCGATAGTGCGACGTGCTGACTGATCACGAATAACTAATCGATCACCGTGCAGACACCCTAATTCCTCATCTGTTATAAGCTGAACCAAGCCATGTTTCCCGGGAGCTATGGTCTGCTGCTCTAACACTGCCACCCGGCCAGTAACATCTTTAGCTCCGATGTGAATATGAACTGACGTCCAGTGCATGAGAGACCTTCTTTCTGACTTGAGAACAGTAATGGCGGCATCAATACGTGTTGTTGGCCGATGCAGTTCGCCATCTAGTACCCAATCTCCACGCGAGACTGTCGCCCTATCAATACCACTTCCTGTAAGATTTAGGGCACATCGCTGACCTGCATACCCAAGTTCACTCTCAGAATTTTGGGCATGGATTGAACGGATCCGCACATTTAGGCCTTGCGGCGAAACTAAAAGCCGGTCGCCTAATACAGTCTTTCCTGAGAAAACAGTTCCAGTAACTACTAATCCTGCGCCGGCGAGCGTGAAGACCCGATCGATTGCCATTCGAAATCTTCCTGTTTTTGCTCTTGAAGTATTTTCCAGGGCCTTTTCTTTGAGATGTTCACTCAGCTCAATAATACCCTCACCTGTCTGGCTAGAGCATGGAAATATAGGTTTGTTCTCCATGACTGTTTCAGCAACTAGTGATGCAATTTCTTTTTGTACTTCAACTCGCCGTTCTTGATCGATCCGATCTATTTTAGTTAATGCAATCGCACCATTTTCGACGCCAAGAAGATTTATAATTGCCAAGTGCTCTCTGGTCTGAGGCATAGGACCGTCGTCAGCAGCAATTACCAATAGAGCGAAATCGATCCCAGTCACGCCAGCCAACATATTTCTAATGAATTTCTCATGCCCCGGCACATCAACAAATCCAATAGTATGATTCTGATCGAACGAACGATATGCAAAGCCCAAGTCGATCGAAAGACCGCGTGATTTTTCTTCCGGTAGCCTATCCGTATTCACTCCGGTTAGCGCATGCACTAACACGGTTTTCCCATGGTCTATATGTCCTGCCGTTGCCACTATCATGGATTAGGAGTACTTAAGATGATCTAACTGCGCCTCAAACTCGACGCGATTGTCAAGGCAACGAAAATCAAGCAAAAATTTATCCTCAGTAACACGGCCTATTACTGGTATCGGTAAATTTCGAAAGGCAGCGGCGAGTGTTTTCAATTTCGAACCACGACCTTTCTTCCCTCCAACTGGCACAATCGCAAGCCCACCACTTGGCAATAGGCTTGTCGGTTGCGAACCACTTCCTACCTGACTTTTCATTTCAACAACGTCTACGGTCGCGTTTTTTTTTAATGCTTCGCTAACAGCGGCAGCTATCTCCGTTGCCTCATTCATTATATTTATCTTAGGCTTGGCCAGCGCCCTCAACGAAGGCAAGCGTTCAACTAGACAATCTGGGTTCAAATAGAGCCTTAGCACAGCCTCCAACGCAGCAATCGTCATCTTATCAAGCCTCAGTGCCCGTTTTAATGGATTTTTTTTAATCTTTTTAATTAGTGCGGCGCGCCCTGCGATTATCCCGGCCTGAGGACCTCCGAGCAACTTGTCGCTGCTAAATGTAACGAGGTCGGCACCATTTGTGATTGCATCTTGGGGTGTTGGCTCATGAGGTAAACCAAACTGCGTCATGTCAATCAGCATACCACTGCCAAGGTCTACCGCATAAGGTAAACTATGTTTATGAGCGATCGTCGCCAGATCAGATTGTGACACCTCTGCAGTAAAGCCAGTCACAACGTAATTACTAGTATGGACTGACATTAGTAGTGCGGTCTTTTTTTCAATTACCTCGGCATAATCCTCTTTATGTGTGCGATTAGTTGTCCCCACCTCACGTAACTTGCAGCCTGCGCGCTTCATGATGTCAGGAATACGGAAAGATCCACCTATCTCAACTAGTTGACCTCGCGATACTAACACTTCCTTTTTGTTAGCAATTGTATTTAACAATAGTAATACTGCCGCAGCATTATTATTAACCACCGTAGCTGCCTCTGCTCCTGTCAATTTACAGATTAAAGGTTCGATATGATCATCTCGGTCACCACGGCAGCCCTTACCTAGGTCATATTCCAAATTCGAGGCCCCGGTAGCGACCATAGTCACTGCGTCTATCGCTTCAATCGGTATAGATGCCCTGCCTAAATTAGTGTGTAAAACTGTCCCCGTAAGGTTAAAAACTCGCTGGAGTGATGGGCGCAGCCAACTGGACAAGCGTTTATTAACCGCTACAAAAATATTTTGTGAATCCATCATTGCTGGAGTCACAATGCCCGATACTATTGAAGAACGGAGTGATCCTAATTCTTCGCGAATGGCGTCCGCTACCAAATAGCGCCCATAAGCCTCGCACGCCATCTCCATTTCCGGAGTCTTGAGTATTTTATCTACAGACGGCGGTCGCAGCTGTTCGGTATCTTTATTTCGACCCATCACAATTTCCTTTATGGTCTAAACCTATTGTAGTGTTCAAACTAACCATAAGCAAAGAAACAGAGAATTATAATCCTAGGCAAAATATTTGCCTAAAAAAAAATCATGTTGATCAATATTATTGCAAAATCACCGGCCATTGGGTGCGGGCGCTTAAATGCTGGATGTGTACAATACCGCCAAACATAGTATAGCATATTTTTTAGTCAAAATGCCAAGAAATTGAGCAAATTTGAGCACTATTGCAGATTTACCACACCTTTAAAAATCGTTCCAAATCACCGTTTTGGATGCTTTTTATGTTTTGGCAGAATACTAGTTTAGGGTTATCAATAAAATCCAATAAAAATTGTTAGCGAAACATAAATTCACGCAAGGACGTAGGACATGCGCACTAAAATTTTAGCAGTACTCGCATCCGGATTGGTAGCTTTGAGTAGCATTGCCTTTGCCGGTGGCCACAAAAAAGACTCAGATCCGATAGACGCTTTTTTTAACCAAATTCCTGGGGAATTCTCATCAGATGTATCTTTAGCCAGCGATTATGCATTCCGGGGAGTTTCACAGACAGGAGCCAGCCCTGCCATTCAAGGTTCGTTTGGCTACTCGCTTGGATTGCAAGACCAATTTAAATCGCCCATTCCAATTAATTTGTACACGAGTGTTTGGGGTTCCAACGTGAATTTCGGCAGCACTGATGATTCTCAGATCGAAATGAATTTGACGCCGGGTATCAACACCGAAATAAATGGCGTTTCTATTGATTTCTATACAATTTGGTATATCTACCCCGACACGAGTGGGTCCGGTAATGATTATGTGGAGTACGCTGGCGGTCTAGGGTATGATTTTGGCTTTGCGTCTCTTGGCATATCATACACATATTCTCCTGATTACACAGTGAATGCGGGGGAATTCCATTATTTCGGCGCAAGTGTTAGCGTACCGCTACCTTACAAATTTACTTTGGATGGTACAGTCGGGACAGGAAGTTTTGAACGAGAGGCTGGGGTTGATTTCACCGACTGGTCCATCGCGCTTAGTCGCGACATCCGCGGATTCACACTCTCAGGAAAATATGTTGCAAACGATATGAACGATACCGATGATTGCGGTGGCGTTGGTAACTGCGATACACGCGGTATTTTCTCGATATCAAAATCATTCTAACTTGGACAAAGTTTTTGCTTCGCTGACTGGATGATAGGAGGCTGCGACGTTAACGCAGCTTCCTTTTTTCTGGGCGATTTTTCCGAAGATAGGATATACCATATAAAAGGATCAGCACGTAATCCGATCATACTCAGCCATCGTGTGCTTAAATTGGGGGGGGTATGTGCACTGGTAATTTTATGCTGGTTTGTCGCCTTTTATTGTAACCCTTCGACCTTTCCTTTCTTCAGGCCAGTAGTCCCAAATAGCGCGATGCATGCAACAGCGATTATCCCAGAAAGCCATATCATTTTTTGACCATCGAAATCTTATTTGATGATTAATGTGTTCGCCTTGCTGAAATAACAGCTCTAATAAAACATTGCTCTCGTCGTCAGACAGTTCATTGATTCGAGTTGTAAAGGTCCGATTAACAAAGAGCCCCTTTTTCCCGGTTTCGGGATGAGTTCTTACAATTGGATGAATAGCTTCCGGGCAGTCTATATCGGCATCTTTTTGGCCTCTATCGGCATATCGTCCCTTATAAATATGTTCTGAGCTGTGTAATGCTGTTAGATTATCTATCATAGTTTTTATTGGCTGGGATAACGCCTCGTACGCCGAATACATATTGTTAAACATGGTGTCACCGCCACACTCGGGTAAAATATGAATCTGCAACATCGTGCCTAAAGGAGGCTCCTCATCGCAAGATACGTCCGAGTGCCAGAATTCACCGTTAGCAATTTTTGAGTTCTTTGTTGCATGAATCTCAAAAACTTCCGGATGTCCATCCATTGTAGGCGCTGCAGGATGTGTATGGAGCTCACCAAATCTTTTGCCAAACTCGACATGTATTTCTGGCGGTATAACTTTTTGGTCTTTAAAAAATAACACCTGATAACGTAAGAACGCATGGTGGATTTCTTCAAATTGCTCGTCAGAAATCGGCTTACTTAGGTCAACTTTGTAGATTTCCGCACCTAAGTTAGGGGCAAATGGCTTAGCAATAATTTTTTTATAATCATTGGTTTTTACTGCGACCATTTATATATTCCTTTAAAACTTTATAGTTAGCTTGGATGAATCGGCTCTACATTGACGATTAGATATGCTATTCCCAGCAAGACAAAAGTCTCTTGGCCGAAAATAGCAATTTTTCACCAAAATTAATTTTTATGTCAATCAAAACCCAAATTTTCTGCAACTTTACTCAACGGCATACCATAAAATATCCAACACAACTGGCATAAGGTCAATCACTCCGATTTTTTATTTTTAATTCTGGCATGCCACTATGTGAAGGATGGAATTTAAAAAAATCAGCCCTCTCAAAATTCACTCGTACAGAAACTCATGGCTCGTCGCCCCGACTTTAAATCTCATGCCGCCTTTCTTATGCTGGTCTCGACTATTAGCTTTGCTATTATGAATGCCAGCATACGTGACATAACCCAAGAGCTTGAGCCAATGGTGGTTGTTTTCTTTCGTAATGCCTTTGGATTGCTAGTGATCTCACCGTTCTTGTTAAAAAATGGAATTAACACTTTCCGCACTGCTCGCCTCGGTCTTCATGGTATACGCGCTGGATTAAATGTAATGGCAATGGCCTTTTTTTATGTTGGCTTGAGCCTCACACCGCTCGCCGAAGCTACAGCTCTGGCGTTCACTGCCCCCTTATTCGCTGTTATGCTGGCAATTTTATTTCTCAAAGAACGCGTTAGCTTCACAAAGCTCTTAGCCATGTGCATCGGCTTCCTAGGCGCTTTGATTATACTCAGGCCTGGCTTTGGTTTTACTGACGTGGGTGCATTATGGATAATAATTTCGGCACTTATATGGGGGGGCACATTAGTCATAATTAAGTTATTAGCGCGGACTGAAAGCAGTATGACTATAACTGCTTATATGGCCCTGTTGTTAGCGATTATGTCATTTCCAACAGCACTAATTTTTTGGCAAACCCCAACCATCTCCCAGTTCGCCTATCTTTTTATCATTGCTGCTTTAGGAACCTTAGGTCAGTACTCACTTACCGAAGCGCTTGGAAGATCAGATGCACAGACGGTAATGCCATTGGACTTTATGCGGTTGATCTGGACTGCAATTCTCGGTTACGTGATGTTTAACGAAGTGCCTGATGCATTCGTGTGGTTCGGCGCAACGATGATATGTGCTAGCGCCACATACGTGGCAGTCGCAAAAAAAAGCGATAATATTTAATTTTTTTGCCGATATATTGTGTATAGACAAATTATTTTTATACAATACTTGTATTTATATAAGTAAAATAAAATATTATGTATATATTTTTATCTTTAATTTCATAATAAATGTTTTTTACTACACGAAACTACAAAGTTATTTATTAAAACTTTTTAAATAGAAATAAAGAAGCTTGAAAATTTTCCCAAAATACCCCACTTTAATCTTATGGCAGACATAGGCTCAATGCAGATTGCATCAAATTCCGTTAACGGGGTTAATTCTGCTTTCCGCGATAGTAACAATCAACGTACCAGAGGTCAGATAAACGGCGCACCCGACCGTCAAACCTACGATGGCATCCGGGTTACTGCGAAATACAGTGATCCGGACAGAGATAACGGGCTTCGCATGGTCAAGGGCGAGGAGCGACGTGCAGTCGAAACAGCCGATACTGAAGCATTAGTCGCAATGCAGTCGAGGAGGGCAGCAGCAGAAGCTCTTATGTCGCTTCAAGAAGTTGGCCAAGATCAACAGAATAATCCCGAAATTGCAAATGGTGGATCCGGTTCAGTCCAAGTCACAGAAGCCTCAGATAGTAGTAGACAAGATTTATCGCTGGGCACCGCTGAAATTAATACAGTCGGCAATCAATCTAACTTACACTTTAGCAGTAACAATAACAGCTCTAATGGGAACGCTGAGATTACTTCGCCCGATGGCAAAACCATCGCGGGTAATTCTGGGGCGCCACCACGCGGGTCAGTTTTAGATATAATCGCTTAGTCAAAGTCAATTTTTAATTGATGGCATTTGTAGGCATGCCTTCACGGCCCATACCCTGCCCAATGCTTTTACATTAATTTTTTAAGGTAAAAAATGTTATGCGCGTAGCTATCCTCGACGATTACTTTAATAAAGCTTTAGAATTTGCGGATTGGTCACAAGTCAATAAAAGAGCAGAAATTTCTGTCTTTAACGAACACCTAAAAAATGAGCAAAATATAATAGAAGCTCTTCATGATTTTGAAATTATTGTTGGGATGCGTGAGCGGACTCCTTTTCCGCGCTCAACACTAAAACAACTTCCAAATCTTCAACTATTAATTACCACAGGAGGCCGAAATAAATCTTTCGATCTAGAGGCCGCTGCAGAATACGGTATTACCGTATGTTGTACAGGGGGAGTTGGATCCCCAACATCAGAACTTGCTTGGGGGCTTATTATAAGTTTGATGCGAGATATTCCCGGGCAGCTCGAATCTATGCGGACGGGTGGATGGCAGACTAAACCAGGTTTTAATCTTGCTAATAAAACACTGGGTATCGTGGGTCTAGGAAATTTAGGTGCGCGGATGGCAAAAGTTGGAATTGCCTTTGACATGTATGTAGAGGCGTGGAGCCAAAATTTAACTGACGAACGTGCGCATGAGATCGGCGTTGTAAAAGTTTCTAAAGAGCAACTATTTGCTCAGGCCGATATTATTACCATACATTACGGCATGAGTGAACGTAGCCGCGGCATGATCGGCGCGAAAGAGCTAGCGGCGATGAAAAAGAGTGCTTACATAGTAAATACCTCACGCGCCCCAATCATTGACCAAGATGCTTTGTATATAGCACTTGAGACCAATCAAATCGCAGGAGCCGGACTGGATGTTTACATGTCCGAGCCGCTCGCAGCCACAGATAGGTTTAGAAAGCTTGCGAATGTTATTCTCACCCCTCACATCGGCTACGTTACAACTGAAAATCATGAAAAGCATTATGCGGACGTTGTCGAAAATATTATGCAGTTTCTTGATGACGAACCAATCAGGGTTTTAGCAGCACCGGATTAGATCGAAAAATCAACAAGCAATCGTCCCTTCACACTGCCATTTAAGATATCTGTGGCCGCTTTGGGCACATCACTTAGCGAAATGATCTGTGTCAAAGTATCGAGCCTCTCCAAAGGAAGGTCACTAGCAATACGCTTCCACGTAGCGCAGCGCACATCGTATGGCTGTACCACAGAGTCAATCCCTAAAAGGTTAACACCTCGCAACAAAAATGGAATGACCGTCGTATCCAATTTGGAACCACCTGCAAGACCACAGGCAGCAACAGAACAGCCATATTTTATTTGAGACAGTACATTAGCCAGTGTATTGGCGCCAACAGTATCCACAACACCCGCCCAACGTTCACTGTTTAGTGGCGCTTTAGCGTCACCAGCCAATTCTTCTCTCGGTAATATCTCTGCGGCTCCTATGGATTCTAAGAACTCATGTTCATCAATTTTACCTGTGGAGGCGCAAACCTCATAACCAAGATTAGAGAGTATAGCGATCGCAATTGAGCCAACACCACCTGACGCACCGGTTACCAAAACAGGTCCGTTACCCATCTTGAGGCCCTGCTTCTCTAGGGCCGAAATACACAACATCGAGGTGAAGCCGGCAGTACCGATTGCCATTGCATGTTTTGTTGATAATTTTTTTGGTAGAGGGACAAGCCAGTCTCCTTGAACCTTGACTTTCGCAGAATATCCCCCCCAATAACGCTCTCCAACATGCCAGCCAGTCAGAATAACTTTGTCTCCAGCCTTATAACGGTCGTCATTTGAGATTTCGACAATGCCAGCAAGGTCAATACCGGGCACATGCGGATAATTCCGGACCAAGCGGCCAAGACCATTCACCACCATACCATCTTTGTAGTTAACAGTAGAATACTCAACTTTAATCGTAACCTCGCCCTCTGGCAGGTCGTTTAAACATAGATCAGTTATTTCATTAACAACTTCACCATTTTTCTCTTTCAATAACAGTGCTGGAAATGTTTCCTTGGACATATTGGTAGCTCCTATAAGCTAAAGGTTAAGTAAAAGTACTCTAGAAAATATATTTTCGGAACCATGGGAAACGTCTCATGCAAATTTCTAATGTCAAAAGATCAGTGTATAACCGTGAGTTGAAAATGCGTGCCAGATAAGAAGTTTTGTTGGTTCCACGAAAGTCACAGAAAAGTCAGAAAAATGAAAAAAGAAGCAAGCCGGCTAGACGAATCGCATCAAAATCTTGCCCTTTTCTATGAGGGAAGACTTCGGGAGCTCTTGCCACTCGTTCTACTTAATTCAATGCTCTCACTAATCACATTTGGCATTTATAGATTTTGGGGCAAAACAAACATACGGCGCTATTTATGGAGCCGCATGTCTCTTTTGGGACAACCATTGGAATACAGCGGCACGGGCATGGAGTTATTCGTCGGCTTTCTTATCATAGTTTGTATCTTGGTTCCGATCGGATTTTGCAGTTTTTTATTGCCGATAATTCTCTTAGGCTATGGGATTACATTCGGACCTGCATTGGCACAAGGTGTCCTTGGGCTTTTATTTTTTTATCTTTCACACATCGCAGTCTATCGTGCCCAACGCTATCGATTAAGCCGAACCAGCTGGCGGGGTATTTGCTCCGAATTGAAGGGTTCCTCTGTGACATACGCAAATCAAGCGATACTCTGCACGTTTTTGATGTTTATATCGTTGGGTTTAGCCTACCCCTATATGCAAGTGAAGCTGCTTAAATATCGAATAGAGAATGCCGCCTTTGGCGGGGTTAGTTTCGAATTCGGCGCAAACGTGCGTACTCTACTACGTGCTTGGGTAATTTGTTTAAGCACCACAATTATTTTGGCGCTGCTTATATACACCGCGGTAGAGCCACACGTTTCAGCAGTGGTTGCATCCCTTTCTCAAGATGTGCAGCATATTCACTCGTTGGAATTTCTGCGTTACCTGTTAATGCCGCTCATCTTCTTTTGTTTGCTGCCTATCACAACAGTTTGGTATAAAGCAGTCTCAATTCGCCATTTCTGCAGTTCAATAAAATTTGAAGGGATGTCCGCTCAATCGAACCTAACAACGTGGAATATTATTCAAATCTATCTTCCTTTATTTTTCTATATGATTTTTGGCAGTTTGGTCTTACTCATGGTTGCTATTTTTATGAGTAATGAGCTGGCAGGCCAAGCGTATGCGATAATAATCTTTACTGCTTTTTATCTCTTTATGCCGATAATTCTAATGCATAGACACCTAACTAAAATATTTAACAGCCTAAGCCTTTCTGGCTCTTTTTCACCTGAGAAACTGTTCCAAAGCCAGCAGGATAAACCAAAGTCGGGCGAAGGCCTTGCAGACGCGCTCAATATAGATGCTTTCTAAGATAACTGAAAAGACACAGTTCAAAGCCCAATATAACGATGGTGTTACAGCCGCCGCATATCCCGCTGAAATTATTTTGACGGGGTTCGGGATTCAAATTGAGGGTAAGGGTTCTTTTCCAACTGCAGAATGGGCGTGGCGTGACATCGGGTTAGCAGAAGAAATTGCTCATAATCGTCCTATTCGTATCCTTAATCGATCTATACTAGGAGCAAGGCTCACCATTGACGACCCAGCGGCCGGCGAAGTTTTGCGCAAAAATGCACGGAACCTGACACGTCCGCCACACCCCATCAAGACCAAGATACTTTTGATCTCAGTCGGAATTTTGCTCACTTGTACAATAGGTTTTGCAACCTACGGACTTCCCCGGCTTGCTGGTCCTTTGGCAGATATGATCCCAATGCATTGGGAAGAGGGACTTGGAGACCAAGTAATAAGCATAGTGACCGATATACTCGGGCCAGAGGCTGATTATTGTACTAATCCGAAAGGTATTGCCGCCCTTAGAAAGCTCAAATATCGTCTGGAGAAGACTATTGAAACGCCATACAGCCTTAAAGTCCGAGTATTGAAAAGCGACACTGTCAATGCTTTTGCCGCTCCTGGCGGTAACGTGGTATTACTGAGTGGGCTCATAACAAAAGCCGACACTCCAGAAGAAGTTGCCGGTGTGCTGGCCCATGAGATAGGACATGTAATAGAGCGCCACCCAACAAAAGCCCTAATACATGCTCATGGATGGTCAATTCTTATAAGTGCGCTCACTGGATTTTCTGGTGCCACTGGAGATCTTGCATCTGGCATCGCACTCCAACTGGCAACCTCGTCGTATTCACGAAAGAACGAAGCAGATGCAGACTCCCGAGCTACCAGCATGTTAACGAAGGCGGGTATTGATAATGCTGGTTTTGTAACTTTTTTTGAAAAGTTAAAATCAGAGGGAATGAAAAAAAATACTGGGATCTTTAAGTACTTTGCTTCTCACCCAAATTTGCAAGATCGAATTGACGCAATCCGGCCAAAATCCGTGCCACGTTATAACCCAGCTTTAAGCAGCGCAGAATGGGACGCGTTACGAACAATTTGCGGATGACAAAAAACTTATTTTGCCCACCACATCAAAAGCAAAATAAAAATTTATATTTCGTCAGGTATCTAATCTCAGTTTATCGGGTCATTGAGAGTATCAATCTCTATATTTTACGCCAAACGCCACTTACCGAGAAGAACTCTGAACAAGAGTCGGTTACGATCTGTTACACCTAAAAATTAGCCCACTTCGGTTTTCGCGGAGTAATAATTGAGCCCTCGGAAACAAGCTTAATCTCTCCTGTTATTGCTCGTTCCAAGTATTCTAATCTCATCAGGGCAATTCCGAGTCCTGAGCGGGCACTGCGCATCTCTCCAACCTGCCGTTTATCGCAAAAAATAGCTGCCCCAAGTGAAGGCTCATGACCTTCAATATCTACAGGCACCATACGTTTCTTTAATAACCCACGGTATTTTGTCCGAGCAGTTAATTCCTGGCCCATATAGCAACCCTTTTCCCAATCAACCCCATTAAGTTCTTCAAAGTTGCTCTCAAGCAAAATAGATTTTTCGACAATCATATCTCGGCTACCATCTGGGATACCAAGGCCGAGCCTGAATGTATCGTAGTTCTCAGCCGATACTTCTTCCAAATCTATTGATCCTAGTGCTGCCTTAGCGGATTTTTTCCCTAAAAAAGTTCTCACACCCATATCAGCGAGCCGCGGATCAACAAAGGCGATGCCATCGCGAAATGCTGCGACCTCTCCAGGATTTTCAGTTAAACCAAAACATTCACAAACTCCGGTGCCATAGACAGCAAGAACCACCATGCCTTCCTCTTTACCTAGATCTACCGAAGCTCGCAATTTATATTTGCTCAATCGCCGCCCAAGATCCATCAAACGTGATGCTTCGCAATCTAGCAAATACCGCCCTTCAAATTCTGTTATGAAAAAGTCATACAAGTACTTACCTTGAGGAGTGAGTAATGCAGACCAGATAGCGCAATCTGGAGTTACCCTATTAATATCGTTTGAAATTAGTCCCTGTAAAAAACTTGAACGATCTGCACCACCAACAGTAAGCAAACCTCTATCTTGAAGTATACTGAATGAAACCATTATTTCGTCCTAGCCATTTCACACAGGGGCATTTAACAATTGATCAAACTATAACACGAGGGTATTCCCTACTATAATCATCTGCAATGCGTATTCTATTCATAACCGCAAATAGACTTGGCGATGCCATATTATCCACGGGTTTGCTAGGTCACTTCGCTAACACGTATCCGAAAGCAGCTATCACAGTGGCTACGGGGCCAATCCCTGCGCCAATATTCTCCCGCGCTCCTGGCTTAGAGCGGTGCATCATTATGGAGAAAAAGCCTCTTTCTTCCCATTGGCTCACACTTTGGAGGCAGGTTTTTACAACTCGTTGGGATATCATAGTAGATTTACGACGATCGGCGCTGGGTTATTTTCTAATGAACAGAAAACATCATTTGATTCCGAAACCAGATGACCAATGCCACCGGGTGAAATTCATAGCCCGTATCGTAGAACTTGAAGAAAAACCGCCGGCACCACGAATTTGGATCACTTCCCAGGAGCGCACAAAAGCTGTAACATTACTACCAGATTGTGGCCCAATCCTCGCGGTTGCACCAGCAGCAAACTGGCGTGGCAAGCAATGGCGTGCAGAAAACTTCGCAGCCTTGGTATCCCGAATTATTGCACAGGACGGTTTACTTCCTAGGGCAGCGGTAGCAGTTTTAGGTTCGGCAGATGAACGTCAACAGGCAGACCCAGTTCTGGCAGCACTCCCATCTGACCAGCGCATCGATCTAGTTGGGACCACCAGCTTGTTGACTTTAGCGGCATGTCTGGAACGATGTTCGCTTTTTGTAGGAAATGACTCCGGATTAATGCATATGGCGGCTGCGACTGGAATACCAACTCTCGGACTTTTTGGACCTAGTCGCGAAACGCTCTATGGCCCTTGGGGCAGTCACTGTAGATGGGTCAGAACCCCACAGAGTTTTGAGGAACTTACCGGCACTTCTGGTTACAATCATCGCACAACAGATACTTTAATGGATGGATTGCATGTAAAAGTGGTTGAAGATGCTCTTGTGAAATTATGGAATCAAGTGAAAGGGATGCAAGATGGATAATGCTAAGCAAAAAAGCATCTCTGCTTTGGTTGTTGCTCACAATGAAGAAACACAGCTTGCTGAATGCCTCAAACGACTATCATTCGCGGATCAGCTGGTGGTTGTACTTGATAAGTGCACCGACGATTCCAAACTTATCGCATCCAGTTTCACAGAGCACCTTATTGAGGGTAACTGGGACTTGGAAGGTGATAGAAGAAACGCGGGAATTCAAGCCTGCGATAGTGATTGGATTCTGGAGGTTGATAGCGATGAAAGAGTCTCTACCCTACTTGCTGATGAGATAAAGGAGGCAATTGAACACACGGAAGCAGGATATTTCCTCATTCCATTTGACAATTATATAGGTGAGACGAGGGTTCGCTATGGCTGGGGAGCTTCATGGGGTGTCAGCGCTGCACCGAGGTTGTTTCGAAAAGGGCACAAGCGTTGGGGATCCCAGCGCATCCACCCCTCACTTGAATTAAAAGGCCCTAAAAAGGAACTTGAAAATCGTATGATCCATTTCGTAGATAAAAATATTTCAGACATGATCCAACGGCTTGACCGTTACACCACAGCTAGAGCGGCAGATCTTCGATCATCCTGTAACATAGGATCATTCGGCCATAACATCAGACGTATGTTTTCCAGGTTTTGGAAATGCTACGTAAGCCGACAAGGCTACAAAGAAGGCCCCTACGGTTTCCTCAACGCTTTATTCGCAGGCCTCTATCCAGTACTCTCGTACTTAAAAGCACGATTGGAAAAGAGTTGATACGCATTCTGCACGCTATGGCAGGGGCCCGCGTTGGTGGTGCGGAAGAGTTTTTCTCACGACTACTGCCAGCATTGGCTCAAACTGGAGTGAGTCAAACAGCTGCCATTAGAACCAATGGCAAACGTGAAAGAATTCTAAATGACGCAGGAATACCGTTCGAAATTTATCGCTTTGGAAGCATTTTTGATCGGACAACAAGAAGGCGGCTCAAGCGACAGGCCGACGAATATGCACCGGATGTCATTTTTGCGTGGATGAGCCGTGCCGCTAATTTTTGTACTCCGGGAAAATATTTAATTATTGGCCGCCTCGGAGGCTACTATGACCTCAAATATTATAACAAGTGTGATCACTTAGTCGCCAACACTGAACATATCTGTCAATATATTGCAGGTTTGGGTTGGCCAGAAAGCCAGATTCATTATTTGCCAAATTTTGTTGACGGGACCCCTGGAGAAGCCATCGATCGATCAATGTTGAATACGCCATCCGATGTACCACTGCTACTCGCTCTGGGGCGGTTGCACTCAAATAAAGCCTTCGATGTATTATTGGAAGCTTTGGTCTCGGTGCCTCGTGCTTATTTATGGATTGCTGGAGAGGGACCAGAACAACAAGCACTAAAGACCTTGGCTAAACAGTTGGGCATTTCTGATCGCGTAAAATTTCTTGGCTGGCGTTCTGATACAAATAACTTACTTGCTAGTTGTGATTTGCTAGTCTGCTCATCGCGCGTTGAGCCTCTCGGCAATGTTGTGCTGGAGGCATGGGCTCAGAAAAAACCAGTCGTAGCCACCGAGGCGACTGGCCCCAAGGCTCTCATACAAACAGGGCTTAATGGGCTCTTGAGCCCCATCAATAACGCATCTGCGCTATCTACTTCGATTCAGTCGGTGCTTTCCTCAGAGGATCACGCGACGGAGCTGGCTGAACAAGGTTTCCGAACATATGATAAAAATTTTACTGAAGAGCGAGTTACCTCGCTCTACCGCAACTTTTTTACATTGGTTACAAGATAATGTGTGGAATTGCTGGCTTGATGACATTCAATGGCAAACCCCCAGCCAAATCGGTATTGGATGCGTTTGCGTCAGCACTTGCCCATCGAGGCCCTGACGGCGAAGGCCGCCATGTCGTAGGCAATGTTGGTATGGTGCAACGGCGGCTTGCTATCATCGACCTAGAAACAGGTGATCAGCCACTTTACGACTCTGCTGGCACAGCTCTTATCGCAAATGGTGAAGTATATAATTATCTTGAACTACGGAAAGAGTTCGGTCCAAAGGTTTTTAAAACGCGTTCCGATTGTGAACCACCATTATTACTTTACCATCGCGATGGAATAGATTTTGCGCGCAATTTACGTGGCATGTATTCGATAGCCCTTCACGACCCTGCGCAAGAGAAATTAGTTTTAACGCGCGATCCATTTGGAATTAAACCGCTTTATTATGCCGAGACAAAAAAGGGGTTTGCTTTTGCGTCAGAACCACAAGCTTTTTTTGCTGCAGGATTACTTACCCCTGAAATTGATGAAAACCGTTTGGATGAATTACTCCAAATGCAGTTTACCTGCGGTGATTCTACTATTTATAAGGGTGTTGAGAGAGTTAAACCGGGAGAGACACTTGTCATTCGGAGAGGTAGAATAATAGAGCGCACTTATCTTCCACCCCTACCTGATGGGCCCACCACCGATCAGCCGATAGGAGCCGCTATTGAGGCGCTTGATGCGGTCCTAGAGGAAAGCGTTTCTGTTCACCAACGCTCTGATGTACCGTACGGCTTATTCTTGTCGGGGGGAATTGATTCCTCTGCAATTCTCGCTCTTATGGCCAAACTTAATGAAAAACCGGTGCAGACATTCACCATTGGCTTTACATTCTCTGGAGTTTCGGATGAACGTGAACACGCGCGTGAGCTTGCTGACTCAGTTGGTTCGATCCACACTGAAGTTGCTTTTAGCGAGGCAGATTTTTGGAGAAGTCTTCCAACGATAGCAGCTGCTATGGATGACCCGGCAGCAGACTATGCAATTTTACCTACTTGGAAATTAGCAAGTGTCGCTTCCCAAGAATTAAAGGTGGTTCTATCCGGAGAGGGAGGCGATGAACTATTTGCGGGTTATGGGCGCTATCGCCGACTGCTGCGACCTTGGTGGCGTGGCGGGCGAACAATTCGTGAGCGCGGTACTTTTGATAGACTTAAAGTTCTTAGAAAGGCGCCTCATGCGTGGAGAGACTCCATAGCGTCTATGGAAGCAAGTGGATCAACAAGCCCCCGCAGCAAACTTCAAATTGCACAGGCCACAGACTGTCGCGATTGGCTGCCCAATGATCTCCTTACAAAACTTGATCGTTGCTTGATGTCGCATGGACTGGAGGGACGTACGCCATTTCTCGACCAAAAAGTGGCAGCGATGGTTTTCTTACTCAAAGACTCATTGAAGATCTCAAATGGGAGGGGGAAGTGGATTTTGCGCCAATGGTTAAGCAAAATTTTACCCAAGGCCGAACCATTTTCACGTAAAAGGGGTTTCACCGTACCCGTAGCTTATTGGATAAGCTCACGCGGTGAAACACTTGGGCCGCTTGTAGCAAGACTGCCTGCAATTCAGCAAATCTGCAATCCAACCGAAGTCATACGCATATTTAAGTCCAATGATAAACATGCAGGTTTTGCAGCTTGGACGCTTTTATTCTATGCACTCTGGCATAGGCGGCACGTGGAGGGCTTAAGGCCTGATGGGGATGTATTCGAAGTACTCTCTGCAAATACCCAGCTATGATTCAATACAACTATTATGCCGTATTTATGGAACTCTTCTCTGATTATAGCTGGGACAAATCTTGTTCATTTTCTACTTCTGCAAAATAGCAGCTTGGGCCGAAGCCAGCCGTGCTATGGGAACCCTGAAAGGTGAACAAGATACGTAATCTAGACCAATCTCTGCGCAAAACTGTATTGATGAAGGGTCTCCTCCGTGTTCACCGCATATACCAAGCTTTATATCAGGCCTAACAGACCTTCCCCGTTCAGCAGCCATGCGCACTAATTCCCCAACACCCTCTGTATCCAAAGTTACAAATGGATCAACTGAGAACACACCCTGCTCCTCGTACTCCTGGCTAAATGAGCCAGCATCATCACGACTGAGACCAAACGCCGTTTGTGTCAAATCATTGGTTCCAAAGCTGAAAAAACTCGCATTCTTAGCTATTTCAGACGCACATAATGCTGCTCGAGGTAATTCAATCATCGTTCCGACCATATATTTAAGAGTATCACCTGTTTCTTCCTCAATATCATTAGCAACCCTATCTATCACTTTTTTGATAATCTCAATTTCTCTACCGGTTGCCACTAGCGGCACCATAATTTCTAATTGCACTACTTCGCCAAGCTCATCTTTAACACTTAAAGCGGCTTCAAAAATTGCACGCGCTTGCATCTCTGAAATTTCAGGATAGGTGACCCCTAAACGACACCCTCGATGCCCCAACATAGGATTAGCTTCTTCTAACTGAGCGGCTCGACGGCGAACGTCATCGGCCGCAACACCTGCAGCCTCTGCAACTTCTCTAATCTCTTCATCGGTTTTAGGTAAAAACTCATGCAACGGGGGATCAAGCAGCCGGATTGTTATGGGCAGGCCTTTCATAATACGAAAAATATCTTGAAAATCTGCCTTTTGCATAGGAAGTAGTTTACCAAGAGCAGCACGACGTTGCTCAAGATTATTGCTGACTATCATCTCACGCATAGCAATTATACGATCTGATTCAAAGAACATGTGCTCAGTTCTGCAAAGGCCAACACCTTCCGCTCCAAATTCGCGAGCTATACGACACTCTGTAGGTGTTTCCGCATTGGTTCTGACTTTGAGACAGCGAATATCGTCAGCCCATTTCATAAGGCGTTGAAAATTATCAGACATTTCTGGTTGGATTGTAGCAACGCGTCCAACCATCACGTCACCACTAGCTCCATCCAACGTAATCTCTTCACCTTCCTCAATCACAACATCACGGGCGGTAATAGTTTTAGCTTTATAATCAACTCGCAGTTCACCCGCGCCAGCCACACAGGGCCTCCCCATCCCACGCGCAACAACAGCCGCGTGACTTGTCATACCCCCCCGAGTTGTTAAGATACCAACAGCGGCATGCATACCGTGGATATCCTCCGGACTTGTTTCAATTCGCACAAGAATAACTTGCTCGCCTCTTGCCGATATCCGTTCAGCCTCATCAGCATCGAAAACGACCTTACCAGATGCCGCGCCCGGTGATGCCGGAAGGCCACGTGCAACTATTTCTCTATTTGCATCTGGATCAAGAGTGGGATGTAAGAGTTGGTCTAGTGATGATGGCTCGATTCGCGATACAGCTGTCTGACTACTGATTAACCCTTCATCCACCATATCAACAGCTATTTTCAAAGCGGCAGCCGTTGTCCTTTTACCAGCCCGAGTTTGGAGCATATACAGCTTCCCTTGCTGCACCGTAAATTCTATGTCCTGCATGTCAGTATAATGTTGTTCAAGAGTTCTACGAATACCTTTGAGTTGGTCAAAAACTTTTGGCATGACCTCTTCCATGCTTGGCAAGCCGGACTCATTTGATTCCCTACCCTCTTTTGTCAAATGCTGTGGTGTACGAATGCCGGCAACAACATCCTCTCCCTGAGCGTTAACAAGATATTCACCGTAAAATATATTTTCGCCCGTTGACGGATCGCGAGTAAAGGCGACACCAGTTGCACAATTTTCCCCCATATTACCGAAAACCATAGCCTGAATATTAACCGCAGTGCCCCAATCCTCGGGAATATCATTGAGTTTTCGGTATGTGACCGCACGTGGAACCATCCAGCTTGAAAAAACAGCTCCAATCGCGCCCCAAAGCTGTTCCACTGGATCTTGAGGAAAAGGTTTGCCAGTCACACTAGAAACTTTTTCTTCATATGCCTCTATTAAAGACTTCAAATCATCTGACGACAATTCTGTATCGAGGGTTACTCCGGCCTCATCTTTTTTTAAATCCAAAATCTCTTCAAAATTGTAATGGTCAATGCCGAGGACGACATCACCATACATTTGAATAAATCGGCGATAACTATCGTAGGCAAATCGAGCATCATCACTTTTCTGAGCCAGGCCCTCTACAGTAATTTTATTAAGGCCGAGATTTAACACGGTATCCATCATGCCTGGCATCGAGACCCGGGCACCTGATCTTACCGATACCAGTAATGGGTTTTGTGGGTCACCAAATTTGCAGCCCACCTCGGATTCAATCAAGCATAATGCTTCATTAACCTGCTGCTTCAAAGTGTCTGGATAGGCATTATCATTCAAATAAAAATGTGTGCAAACTTCTGTGGTAATCGAAAATCCTGGAGGTACCGGCAATCCAAGCTTGGACATCTCAGCCAAGTTCGCTCCTTTACCGCCAAGTAAATCACGCATACTAGCATCGCCCGCAGTTTCACTTGCACCGAAACTGTAAACCCATCTATTCATCCAAATTACCCCCCAATTTGTTTGAAATCAGCAACAGCACGCGTAGTTTGACGAATCCCTGAAAGCAACTTTAAGCGATTGATACGTAATGCTGTGTCATTCGTATTGACTGTGACATTATTGAAAAAATTATCAACAGGTGTGCGCAATGCTGCCATCGCGCGCATAGCCGAAACATAGTCTTCTTTAGATAGTGCAGCGTCGGTGTCATCTCTCGCCTTTACTAGGGCCGCTGCGAGTTCTTTTTCCTCGTCTTGCACGAAAGCCGTTGCATCTATGTCCGCACTAAATTCTCTACCATCTCGTTTTTCCTCGATTGTGAGAATATTAGCGGCTCTATTAAAAGCGACCAACAAATTTTCTCCATCATCACTATTAACGAATTCAGCAAGTGCATCAACTCGTCTAAGTAATCGGACCAAATCGTCTTCGTCCCCGAGTGCAAAAATGGCTGAGATGAGATCGTGGCGGACGCCTTCCTCCCGCAGGTGCACCTTCAATCGATCTACGAAAAAACTCAGTAAATCATGTGCTACAGTGAATATCTCACAATTTATATTTTGCGCTTTGAGCGCTGCAACAAAAACTGGACGTAATGGTATCCTCAATTCATTTTCAACGATGAGTCGAATGGTTCCGAGCGCAGCTCGTCGGAGTGCATATGGGTCCTTCGATCCAGTGGGCTTGTCATCAATGGCCCAGAAACCCGCTAAAGTATCAAGTCTATCTGCTAAGCCTACAGTGATAGAGACCGGCGCCGAAGGACAAGTGTCACCACGCCCCTGTGGACGATAGTGATTGGCTATGGCTTCAGCGACTTGATCGCTTTCCCCGTCATTAAGCGCATAGTATCGACCCATTTTTCCTTGCAATTCCGGAAATTCACCGACCATTTGAGTAACAAGATCGGTTTTACAAAGACGTATGGCATTTTTTATATCTGAAGCGTTTGCTGCACCGAAATGTAGTGCCAATACGTCTGCAAGATGTTGCATGCGTTCAACTTTTTCAGTCAATGACCCAAGCTTATCATGAAAAGTAATCTCACTAAGTGCTGGGACGCGACTAGCAAGTGTGTTTTCCCGGTCCTTGTCCCAAAAAAAACATGCATCTGACAGTCTAGCCCTTAGAACACGCTCATTACCTGTAATTATTCCGCGTCCTTGATCTTTGGTCATGATATTGGCAACCGTAGCAAAATGGGGTGCAAGGTCACCTGAAGATGTCTCAAAAAGAAAATACTTTAGGTGTGTTCTGATAGCTGTTGTGAGAACTTCAGGCGGCAAAGACATAAATGCAGTATCAATATCACCGATTAGTGGAACAGGCCATTCCACAAGGCCAGCAACCTCCGACAGGAGTTGATTGTCCTCTTTGACATGCAAACCAGCTTTTCTAGCAAGCTCGGATAATTGTTTTTTTATCTTCCTTTTGCGTTCGTCAGGATCGAGGATAACGAATCCATCTTTAAGTTTTTCGCAGTAATCGTCAAAGCCTTTTACCTCAAAAGAATTAGGAGCCATAAAACGATGGCCGGAGGTGACCGTTCCAAAAGGTATTTTCTCCCCCTGCAAATCAAGTGCACCTTTGACTGGGATTCCATTAAATAAAGCCATTAATGAATGAATAGGGCGAACCCAACGGAATAAATTTTCACCCCATCGCATTGACTTCGGCCATGTAATACGCTCTATCGAATCAGTTATTAATTTTGGCAAAATATCAATTGTAGGAAGGCCTCCTTGTTCCAAGATGGCGAACAAAAATGTACCTTTTTCCGTTTCACGCTGTTCGCATTCTTCAACAGTTTGAATACCATTGCTACTGAGAAAACCATCAATAGCCCGTTTTGGTGCATCAATGCGTGGCCCGCGTCGTTCTTCACGAATATCCGGCTGGGTTTCGAGCATGCCATCTACCATAACAGTTAGGCGCCGAGGTGTTACGTAAGCCTCAATACAAGTAAACTCTAAACCATGGTCTTTAAGACCACGGCAGATTGACTGCTTCAAATCTTCACAAGCTTTGCTCTGCATCCTAGACGGTATTTCTTGGCAAAGAATTTCCAGAAGCAGTTCAGCCATCGACCAGGTGCCCCTGGTCAATCAACCAGCTTCTACAACACGCTTTTGCGAGCGAACGCACTCGCAAAATATAAGATTGCCTCTCTGTAACGCTAATCACACCGCGAGCATCGAGCAAATTGAATGTATGGCTTGCCTTTAAACAATGATCGTAAGCAGGCAGTGGTAATTCTCGTGCAGTCAAACTTTTACATTCTTTTTCGGCGTCACAGAAATGCTGCAATAATATTTCAGTGTTCGCACACTCAAAATTATAAGTGGAATATTGCTTTTCCGCCGTCCGAAAAATATCTCCATAACGCACCCCCTCTCCGTTGAAATCAAGACTATATACATTCTCAATCCCTTGAACGTGCATAGCCAATCGTTCAAGCCCATATGTGATTTCTGTACAAACAGGCTTACAGTCAAAACCGCCTACCTGCTGGAAATAAGTAAATTGGCTCACCTCCATTCCATCACACCATATTTCCCATCCAAGACCCCATGCACCCAGCGTTGGACTCTCCCAGTCGTCCTCAACAAACCGAATATCGTGTTGATTTATATCGATGCCAATTGCCGATAGACTTTCTAAATATAGCTCCTGACTTTCAATCGGCGAGGGTTTCAGTATCACTTGATACTGGTAATAGTGCTGCAACCGGTTGGGATTGTCTCCATATCGGCCGTCGGTTGGCCGGCGGGAAGGCTGAACATAAACTACTTTCCAAGGCTCTGGTCCTAATGCACGCAGTGTCGTCGCAGGATGAAATGTGCCTGCCCCAACTTCCATATCGTAAGGCTGCAAAATTACACAACCCTTGGATGCCCAAAATTCATGGAGTTTAAGGATAAGAGTTTGAAAAGAATTTTCCTGGGACATTTATAAAGCCATACTCTAGAGAATTACCTTGTGGCAAGGCATTTGGTAACCCAATTTAGACCCCCAAAAATTAAGGGTAAATACAGCATTGACCAATGAGTGCCATATCAATCACAATGATATCATTAAAGCTAGCATGCATACGAACCCAGCCCAAACCCAACATTTTTTATCTTTCTAGGATAACGCAACTTGCTATTGTTTGATTTCTAGTATTTACCATATGCTTTTTTTTTCGGCCAAGCCTCACGAAGCTAACTATCGCTTAAAACAATAAACAACTAGAGACCATATCTACTCCACAGCGCCCGCTCTTCGAGCGCCAGCAGCAATTCGTCTGCCCACCCCGTAGCATTTTTCCTAATGCCAAAGCGCTTTGCTAGGAAGCTTTTTTTCTCCTCAATTAAACTAAAACGAACATCTTCTCCATATTTCTTTTTGAGTATACTTCGCATTTCGCCAACACCGTCTATTAAACCAAGTTCGACGGCCTTTAAACCACTCCAAAAATCGCCGTTGAATATGACACGTGACGTACCCTTGAGTCTTTTGCCACGACGCTGGCGCACATATTCCTTAAATTGTTCATGCAGATCTTTTTGCAGCACTCGCAAATATTTCACGTCATTCTCATTCTCCGGAAGGAAAGGATCGAGCCGACGCTTGTTTTTTCCGGCCGTATAAACGCGTCGCTCAATACCTATGCGTTTAATAAATTTATCAAATCCAAAGCTGGCTGTGATAACACCAATAGACCCGACTACCGAAGCACCATTTGCATATATCTCATCAGCTGCACAAGCGAGCCAATATCCTCCGGATGCCGCAACATCGTCACAGAAAGCGTACACCTTTACCTTCTTTTGTTTTGCTAAGGCTTGAACATATTCTGCAATTAACGCTGATTGGACCGGAGATCCGCCTGGGGAATTTATAATAAGTGCAACAGCTCGGAGCCTCGGCACCTCAAAAGCTGCTTCAATTGTGCTTTCAAGGTCAGCCAAAGTTAGGCCATTCCTGCGACCCACACCACCCTCACCTATAATCCCTGAAAGACGTAATACCGCAATCTGTGGACAACGCCTGAAGTAATCAAAAAAGGACCTACCAACTGACTTTCTTTTCGATTTTTTTCTCATAGCTTTTTGTTTTTTTTCCATATCGATCCACCTAATGCTATTAAAATCCTTCGGCAAGTGCCCCAAAGAATAAACCCAGAATTAAGTTGCAGGGAATCTCTACAAAGCCAACGCAGACCCGCGTTCAAGTATATTTGCTGCCGCCACCGTGAAGGAACCATTAATATCATGTAAAACCAAACCGCGGGCAATACGTGCAGGGCTCTTTACGCCTTTGCGCGCCTGCACCAAAACACGCTTAGCGTCTTGGCCTTTCTCTTGTACTGAAGGCCATAATGGAAATATCGTTATACCGCCAAACCCAACCTTCAATAAAGCGATTAAATCGTCTATCCGGCCTGCATCGTAAATGACGTTGAAAGTACCCTTCGGTTTAAGCAACTTACGAGCAACGGATACCCAATCCGCTAATTTCGCGCTGCCCTCGACATGGCTACCCCACCTCATCGGATGCATTTTTGGATCAGCCCGCTCCTCCTCAACAAAGGGTGGATTAGCCATCACATGGTAAAAACTACAAGGTGTCAATGTCTTATGAAGAAGTATTATATCCTCGTTGATAATTCTGATTCGTCCGGTAAAGTGATTTTTGGCAACGTTGTCTGAAGCCAATCTTGCCAATTCCGATTGCTTTTCAACCGCTGTCACTGAACTGTCTGCAACCCGAGATGCGTAACATAACGTGGCAGTCCCCACACCACATCCCAATTCGAGCACCTGCCCCGATGCACTACTTGGAACAGCAGCGGCCAGTATAATGGGTTCAATGCCTGCGCGAAAACCTTCTTTCGGCTGGCAAAGCAAGAGACGGCCGCCTAAAATATAATCCGGTATCGGTTCAGATGCCCGTTCTCGCTCAGCCATCTCAATCAATTCCCGGGCTTGTCTAAATTCACTGTCGGCTACCATCAATCTCCTTGAGATCGCACCCGCAGATCCCTCTAAGACGCTCATATGTTCGTCTAAGGTGAAAAGCTTAATCCCGGAATCCGCGAGAATTCTGGTAACCCATGAGATGTAAACAACATCATTGGTGCGCAATATTTCCCGCATGTGTTTTGCTCCTTTACAAGCATTTAGTGAGACAATTCGTCTAGCTTGACCGTGAGGAAAGGTACTCTATGTTGGTGTGCTTTACACTTAGACAATATGCTTCTAGTGAAAGGCAAGATTAGTTGGGAAATATCATAAACCTCGGCATCACGCGAAAACCGTTGTCGGACACTCCATCTCTCGAGTCCATTCTTGCTCTTTTGGGTGATGACTTACATCGTGTCAATCAATTGATAGTTGAAAGCATGCACAGCCCCGTCTCTCTCATTCCCCAGCTTGCTGGACACATTGTTGCATCAGGTGGTAAGCGCCTAAGGCCACTTTTAACCCTTGCGGCGGCAAATCTATGCGGTTATCAGGGAGATCGCCACATCGGACTTGCAACATGTGTTGAGTTTATTCACACCGCAACATTACTACATGATGATGTCGTAGATGAGTCTCGGTTGAGGAGAGGAAAAGACAGCGCTAATGCCGTTTGGGGCAATCAATCTTCCGTGCTTGTTGGGGATTTTCTTTTTTCGCGTGCATTCCAGATAATGGTTAGTGATGGGTCTTTGAGAGTATTGAAAATACTTTCTAACGCTTCTGCGGTTATTGCTGAGGGGGAGGTCATGCAGCTAATGACCACCAATGACACTGAAACCAGTGAAGAGGCTTACCTCAGAGTGATCCGAGCAAAAACGGCAACCCTTTTCGCTGCGGCAGCAAGTGTTGGTGCCGTTGTAGCCGAACGTCCTACGGCGGAGGAGCAGGCTTTAGAGAGCTTTGGAATGAATTTAGGTATTGCATTTCAACTTATAGATGACGTCCTTGATTATGCTGCAGAAGAAGACGACCTTGGAAAAACAATTGGCGACGACTTTCGTGAGGGGAAAATTACGCTACCAGTTATTCTGGCTTGGCGACGAGGAAATGTTGAGGAACGTTTATTTTGGCAGCGCACATTGGAAGAGCTAAATCAGACAGAACAAGACCTAACATATGCAAAAACACTTATGAATAAGCATAATTCACTGCTGGACACTGTTGACCGTGCGCGCCACTACGGTGCTATTGCTCGTGATTCTCTTGGAATTTTTCACGATTGTCCGATAAAGGATGCGTTATTAGAAATGGTCAACTTCGCGGTACATCGTCTGAATTGAATAGTTTTAGGTTTTCTTCATAAACCTAACCTCTCTCTGAAATATATAGAGCCCGCTTCCCACGACTACAATGGCACCAGCAAGCATAGTGAGGCTGGGTATGTCTCCGAATATCAAATAACCGAACAGCGTTGCGAAAATCAGTGAGAAATATCGAAAAGGCACAACCACAACAGCCTCAGCTAATAGGAAAGCCGTGACCATAAAATACTGCCCGACCCCCTGCAGAATTCCCGTCATTGCAAGAAGCCAAAACTCTCGTGTCGTCGGCATACGCCATTCACCAATGCCGGGGATTAGATAGCCGATGGGCCAGCTTGCCAAACCACTCAAAAGTATGCATCCAGTCGAGACTAGCATGATAGCACTAGTTGATTCGCGCCCCGACATCGCACGAGTAATTATATCGCGTACAGATAAACAAAAAGTTGCACCTAGTGCTAACAAAGCCGAAACAGCAAATGGATTACTACCGGGACGAACCATTAATAATACGCCTATAAACCCCACAAAAACTGCAGACCATCGCCGCCAGCCGACATCCTCACCAAGTGCGAAGGGCGCCATGGCGGTTATAAAAATAGGAGAAGCAAAAAGAATTGCTATCGCATCAGCAAGTGGCAAATGGCGGGTAGCAGCCAGAAATAGATAGGTCGTCACAATTACACACGCTGCACGACATAACTGAGATCTCCAACTATAAACCCGGAGAGTGGAGAAACCGCCGCGCCAACCGATAATAATTAAAATTGGGACGAAAACAAAACAGGCTCTGAAAAAAATTATTTCGCCAATCACCAATGTGCCAGCCAAAAGTTTTGCCAATCCATCGGTAAAAGATAGTATCGCTCCTGATATCACTAAGAATGAGATTCCTCGCAGCTGGGACGATAAAACAGGCATTGCGGTGCGACCATGTTTGGTAAATTTTCCTTTCATACTAACTCAACACCACAACGTAATAATGTCTTTTAAACCTGCATAATTTTTGCGCGGACGTGAGACGAAATCATATCTATTAAGAATATTGTCGCGAAAATTACAATTATTATTGCGGAGACACGATCGTATTCAAACATGCGAAACGCAGACTGTAATTCATATCCAATACCCCCCGCACCAACTATCCCAAGCATCGTTGCCATACGGATATTACGATCAAGGATATAGAGATTATGACCAATGAACGCCGGCATAACTTGGGGAGCGACAGCAAAAGCAAGGACTTGGCCCTTCGATGCTCCCATTGAGTCAAGTGCTTGTATAGGATTTTCATCTATATGTTCGATAGCCTCAGCGTAAAATTTGGCTAGAAACCCCATTGTATGGAAACCGAGGGCTATTACTCCTGGCATTGCACCGAAACCAATTGCAATAACCAGTATCATTGCCATAATAAATTCAGGTATGGCACGAAAAAAAACCGTTACAGTGCGCGCAACGAAGTATAGGAAATAGTTCGGTGCAATATTGCGGGCAGACAATAAGCCTATGGGAATAGAGAGTATTATGGCCAGTAGCGTCCCGAGCATTGCTATCTCGACAGTTTCAACCATTGCGCTCATGAGCTCTCTAAAGTTTGAGAAATCAGGCGGTAACATTCTGCCTAAGACGTCAGAAATATACATAATTGATTGACTAATTAACTGAGCAAGATCGACCTCCAAATCTATAAAAACCAGAGCATAGACTGATATGAATGCAAAAATCCCCACAATTGTGCGCCACCCCCACTGAGGTCGTAAGCGTTTTTTGAGGTGATTTCGATGACTTTCAACGGGATCAACGTAACGGTCGATAAGCCCTCCGTACCCACCTACTTGAAAATGGTTATGAGCATCAAGGACTAATTCTTTGAGTCTTTGTTTCAAATGGGAAGGCAGCTTGCTGGTATAAACCAGTGGAGCACCAGGTATATTTGTAGACTGGTGGATTATTCGAAACTCACTGGGACTTACTGAACCATCAACTACCATCGCCTCAAGATTAATAGAACTCACTGCCGCAACATCGACCTCTCCGTCCATAACGGCTCGGATTGCGGTATCGTGATTGTCCATTGTGACGACCTTGGCAAAGGCGCTCTCATTACCAAGATCGATACCAATTTCAGCAAGTTCGCGACGGGGCACCTCTCGACCACTTGTGGAAAATTCATCTCCGACTCCAATAATGGAATTTCTTACATCAGCGAGCATGTGCATTTTACTGGTCGATTTTACAATAAAGAGTGAATGATAATTCGGGCTATTTTTACCCTTGGGTATGCCCACGGCAAATGCCTCTACCGTACCATCACGACCCGCAGCTTCCCTTAATGCATAGGGACCTAGCCAGCCTATCTGTGCGGATCCATTGCAAAGCATTTCGATCGCTTCCGCATAATCACTACACCGTTTTAAAAGGATGGAAACCCCAGTTTCTTTAGACAAATAATCAACCAACGTTCCAAGATCGAGACCACCGGGATGGTCACTGGCAGGAGCAATTGCCAAAGTCAATGTTGTGCCTGAGTCTTGAACGCATTTATTCACTTTAATCACTATTTTTTATCGCTAGCATGTTCGAAAAAAAGGCCACGATCATGCCCGCGATATATATTTCTTATATAAGCCTGATCGATATCGGCAGTTGCTTTGTCTAGAACAACACGACCACCAGATAAACCAATAATGCGGTCAGAGTATGTAAGCGCCAACTCGACTTGGTGAAGATTACAAATCACCGTTATAGAGTTTTCCCTAGCAATATCACGAAGCAGCATCATGATTGACGTTGAAATCATGGGATCGAGGCTCGCAACTGGTTCATCTGCTAATAAAAGAACCGGTTTTTTAATAATGGATCTAGCTATACCTACCCTTTGTTTTTGACCTCCAGAAAGTTGGTCGACCCTAAAATAAGCCTTATCCAGCAATCCCACTCGCTCAAGGCAATCAAGCGCCTTAAGCTTCTGTTCACGACTAAAAAGATATAGCATCGACAAAAATTTGTTGCTTGTACCCAGCAACCCAGTCAACACATTGTTAATAACTGAAAGGTTTTCAACTAGGTTGAAGTCCTGAAAAACCATTCCAATGTGCTGTCGCAATTTTGGTAGATTTACTGCTGTGAGGGGTTGATTACGGAATTTTATGGTTCCGGTGTCAGCTGTTACAAGACCATTAATGCTTCGCAATAATGTTGTCTTTCCTGAACCGCTAGGACCAAGGACGACAACAAAATCACCCGCCTGCACCGACAAGTTCACACCACGTAAGGCAAGGGTGCCGTTTCCAAAGGTCTTTTGCAATCCAGCAATCTCAAGTACCATTTCTTACGTAAGCTCCAATATGTCAAAATGCTGAGTTTTGTTTATTTTTTGGTCTCGGATAATACCCTGTCAATTTCACGCAGGGGATCATAATCTGTGTCCTTTACTTCGATATAATGTGACATCTCACCACCATATCCACCAATGCGACCGTATTTGTGTGCCTCTAAAGTCGCTTTTTTAATCTTCTGGCGCAGTTTTAGCGGTAGTTTTTTTGAATATGCTAATGGTGGGGGTGGTACCAAATCGGATTTATGCACAATTCTTATTTGCTGACGTTTTACCGTGCCATCGGCAATGCGGGCGTCAAAGTTCCTTGAGCTCATCCCACACACGTCAGCATGCCTGTTTATAACAGCTAACAAACAGGCATCGTGGCTGCCTGCATAAACCACCCTTTTGAAATGTTTTTTATTTTTCGTCGAAAGTCCTACCTTTCGTAATTCAACTTGCGGTATCAAATCACCGCTGGTTGAACCTATGGAATTCAATGCTAGTGTTTTACCTTTCGTATCATTTAGGGTCTTGATTGAGCTATCTGCCCTGACTACAAAATATGTGTAATACCCCGCTGTGGTATCGCCCTTGCGCACTCCCGCAGCAAACGCTTCAGCGTAAGCGATCTTTGCTGCTTGAATGTAGGTTTTGCCACCATACCAGGCAATCTGCGCACGACCAGCACGCATTGATTCCACGGCAGCATTGTAGTCAGTAACTCTAATTGGTTTGATTTCCACTTGCGCCAGTTTTTCAATAATTTTGATAAGCTTGACATAGTCGTTGTCATCCCCCTTTTCACTGGCAGGCACAAAAACCATGTTAATTTTGACGTCTTCCGCCGCCACATGATGGGACATTATGAAGAATGAAAAAGCAGTAATTGTAGTGAGAAAGGTTGTTCTTAGATGTACTTGCATCGCCATGATCCCAAATTTTCAAGTTAAGTCGGTTGGCTTACCCTACCAACGGCGCATTGTGCCTAATTGCATAAGACTAGGCCTCAAATTCTTTTAGAGCTTTTTCGTAATCCTCAACCGTATCAATCTCTCGCCAACCGCGCTCTATAATAACGCAGTGAACTGGCACACCAAGATCGACCATATCCTGAATAATGTCTGTTATGTAGGCTTTTTGAAATACTTTTGCCCGTTGATACGGCTTGTCCCAAAACATTTTTTTGGCTCGGTGAAAGTGGCGTTTTAGAATCTCAGCACCACGTGGTGATAGTTTCAACATGCCAATGAATTCGCCATGAACATCGTCTTTTTCGGTTAAGATTTTACCAATCTTAACCACCTCATTATTGGCATTAAAAATGACATTTTCTGCTTCCTCGATCGGATGATCATTGCGACCGACGTAATAACCCTGCCAATCTATATCGACCACAATTGAAATATCAGCTTGTGCTTCAAGCAATCGTCGCACGACTGCGGCGTCAAACATGATATCTGAATACGCTACCACTACATTCCCGCACAGTTCTTCCTCAGCATAAAAAAGCGAATTTAAAATATTATTATTTTCAAAATCAGAATTCTCATAGTAACGTAAATCCGGATAATTAATTTTCTCCTTTTTGTAGCCGCGTATCACCGAAATATTCTTTATTCCACACTCTCGGTAAGTATCCACCTGCCTCTCAAGCAATGTCTTTTCACCAAATTTAAGCATGCATTTCGGCAGCTCCTCTGTGTAACCTTTAAGGCGACTACCTAATCCAGCAGCAATCACGATTGCTTTGGCATTTGAAGATGTCATAAATTTCCCCAGTTCAAGAATGTCGTCTCCAGAAAGATTGTAAGCCTTAATTAAGCGTAATAACGATATGAGCTCGCGTTTATCCCCAATAAACTCTTCAACATCTGGCGGCAAAACATCCTTCGAGATACCCGCAAGGTCATTTATTATTTCAGAATCAGCGTCAAGTGTTTGAGCTAAGGCCTTAACTATTTCTATGCGCGGTGCCGGTCGTTTATTTTTTTCAATATCGTTTAGGTAGGAAGCAGATACGCCAACGGTCCGTGCTAACTCACGTTGACCGAGGCACCTTCCAATTCGCAAATCTCTAATGTACCCACCAAATGAGTGTTTGTTAGGTATCTCCGCCATTCTTTTCTGCTCACACCATGTTCTCTGATACGCGGTATTGTGTCCTTTAAAGGGCTTACGTGTTAAACTGTTCGCTAACAGGTTAACAGTACCGTCACAACTTAGTCAAGCCCTTCAAAAATCGAAAATAAGAGGGCGCAAGGTCCTCGATTATTAAGACGGGCCAAAACATAGAAGTTTTAATACCTAATGTCCTGACCATCCCACTGAAATTTAACTGGTCGGGGAGAGAGGATTCGAACCTCCGGCCCCTACGTCCCGAACGTAGTGCTCTACCAGGCTGAGCTACTCCCCGACACAGAACACCTTACAGGACCCGTTGTATATAAAGCAATCGCACACTATTTTCGACTGAGTATTGATCTATCATCTAGGCAGATCGGTCTGTATCAAGATTTAATCAGGCACGAGACCAATAGAAAATCATGACCAGCATAAACCCTAAGAAAATGCATCGGATCGTGCACTGCTTTTCTTAGTACGGTTACCTTGCCTCTGCTTTACGTTTTGCCCCGTCCTAAGTGTCCAAGAGACGATTGCTTTCAGGGCCTTACCCAACGCCTGATCAAAAGAACCTATTATTTCTTTCATCGTATTATCGTTTGCACGAACGCGTCGCTCAAATGTCTTAGTAGCAACTATCTCACGTCTAGGCATTCTAACAAGTTTTACGTTTATACGGACGCGCGCTACCGGCGGTGAAACGCCTTGGTCCATTATTTTTATACCTTGTGGCAATGCATCAGAATATTCTGCCTGAAATTCACGCAAATCTGTCTTAAGTAAGAAATCTGATCTCAAGCCTATTTGTTCGCGGCCGACACCAATAATTTTTCCGGAATTTTCAAATGATTCGATCATTAGTGTTTGAACCATCTTTGGTGCAAAATCGGTCCAGTTTGCCCGTTCGAAATAACGAAGTTCAATTGGGCTATCGTTCATTGCAATTCTAGCAGTGCTCAGACCCGCCGGTGATATCGGCGTATCGACCAATAATTGCCAGTTTACCGTTGGTACATCATCAGGGAAGGTACTCTTCGGAGTCAAGACATAAAGGCGTGGTGGCGCACCCTGCCCTGGCAATGGTATCGAGCATCCTGCGCACATAAACGTTACCATTAAGACTAAACCGCAAAAATATCTGTTTATCTTGGAATATTTTACTATCATTTAACTTCAACCCCTGGCTTAGTCTGACCGAAAAGGAAACGAGCAGGATCACGTTCAATTTGCGCAGCTATTCTTGTTAAAGCGCCCATCAATACTCGTGCCTCGGTCAACATTTGCGTCAATTCATACAACCCAGAAGAAGCAAAAGCATCAACGGGTTCTCTATTAGCCTCGACAAGCTCACTTAAAGTTCGTGCCGCTTGCCCAAAGTCTTTTAGAACCCCTCGCACTTCAGCTAAGGCAATCTTCGCTTCTGCGCCGACACCATCTATTTCATTTCCGATTCTGCCGCTAAGGTCTTTCGCTTCAACTGTGAGTTCATTTACGTTTGTTATTAGAGTGCTTGTCTGAGGCATTATTGCATCAACACCCCTCTTCAACTCTGCCATAGTCTCTCGCGCATCGGCGGCAGCTGCACGCAATTCACTCATTGTGCCCGAGGCACTGGTTAGAACTTTATCTATTTCATCTGAGCGGTTGGCGATCGTGCGTGTAACCTTCTCTATATTTTCCAAAGTGCTTCCAAAATTTTCACGATTCCGGGTATTAAAAAGCAAATTAAAACGGTCCACCAGTGCTGTAACACGTGTGATCAATTCTGGCGCAGACTCGAAAAGTTCTTGTAATTGAGACGCTTTCGCGGGAATTTCCGGCCTAGGTTCGTCGGGTCTTTTTTTTAGCCGCGGGGCGGAATTTGTGCCACCCGAAATTTGGACGTATCCTACCCCGGTAATTCCTTGAAATTCCATTGATGCGAAAGTATCACTTTTTATGGGCGTTGTCTCCGGTATCTCTATTGTTACCCGCACTCGTTCTACATTTTTTGAGTCAATTCGTATTTCTGATATAACCCCAACCGGAATTCCACGGTACCTCACAGGGTTTCCGGGCTTCAAACCAGTAACCGAACCTTCGAAATAAATATCGTAATAAGCGAATTCCTCATCGATATTCACCCCAGCCATCCAGATTATCGCGACAACCGAACCGATCATTATCAGCAGAGTGAAGGCACCGACAACAATGTAATTAGCCCTAGTTTCCATTATAGTACCTATTCATCCCCAAACTTCATGCCTGCAGCACGAGCCCTGGGCCCATGAAAATAATCGTGGATCCAGGGATGATCATCCTCCATGTGCTCAGCCATTGTACCCAGCCTAACTTTCCTTTCGACCAATACCGCAATTCGGTCGCAGATAGCCGCCAGACTGTCAAGGTCGTGAGTGACCATGAACACGGTTAAACCGAGACTTTTTTGTAAATCTGAAATGAGAGAGTCAAATGCTGCGGCTCCAATAGGATCAAGGCCAGCTGTTGGCTCGTCCAAAAATAATATCTCAGGATCAAGCGCAAGTGCGCGCGCCAACCCAGCTCTTTTGCGCATACCACCAGACAGCTCTGATGGGTATTTATTGGCGGCCTCAGTGGGTAATCCGACCATTGCTATTTTCAACGCTGCTAACTCATCTAAAAAAACCTTTGAAAGGTCTAAGTGCTCACGCATTGGCACCTGAATGTTTTCCAGGACAGTTAGTGACGAAAACAGCGCACCATCCTGAAATAAAACTCCGTATCGCGATTGTAACTTCCGCCGTGCTAGCGAACTGGCTCCCCTCCAATCAAGCCCTAACACTTCTACACTGCCGCGGCGGGGCGTTATTAGTCCAATAATAGTTCGCAGCAATACCGATTTGCCCGTACCAGAACCACCAACCACACCAAGAACTTCGCCCTTAGGAACCTCAATATGAAGCCCATCATGAATAACCTGAGATCCAAATTGTGTTTTAAGCCCCTGAACACGGATAACAACTTCGCCAGACACTCCGTCACCACCCTCTATATTTTAAGCACTGAAAATAAAATAGAAAACAGCGCGTCGGCTATGATGACGAGAAAAATGGATTCGACAACTGATTTTGTCGTCATCCTACCGACACTCTCTGCGCTCCCTGAGACCCTTAAGCCTTCATAGCACCCTACAATCCCAATGATGTAGGCAAAAAAAGGTGCTTTTACCATTCCAACTAGAAAGTGCGTGAGCGTGATAGCCTCTTCTAATTGTCTTAAAAATTGACTGAGTGTCAGGTCAAGCACTGCAACGGCCATTAATGCACCGCCAAGAATACCCATGACATCAGATAGAAAAGTCAATATCGGCAGTGATATTAAAAGTGCAAGTATACGTGGTATTACGAGCACTTCGACTGGATCCAATCCTAATGTACGCAGGGCATCGACTTCTTCGTTGACCTGCATTGTTCCAATCTGAGCCGTAAATGCTGAACCGGATCTGCCAGCTAGCATAATTGCGGTCATGAGAACCCCAATCTCGCGCAAAACCGAGAGCGTTAATAAATTAACAGTAAAAATTTCTGCACCAAAGCGACGCAATTGATCCGCCCCCTGAAAAGCAAGCACTACACCTATGAGAAAGGACAAAAGACAGACGATGGGCACAGCATCCAATGCTGTCTTCTCAACTTGATGAACAAGCGAATTTATCCTAATGCGGCGCGGATGCCTCAAACTACGCCCCAAAGCAATAACAGTAATGCCAAAGAAGTTTATTAAGGCTTTGCATTGCCTCGCTACCTCAAAAGCCGCCTGCCCTATGTTCTCGACATTAACGAGCCACATTCGTCGCTGCGGTATTTCTTTTTTTACTGAGCTACTCGCCGCCTGTTGCACTAGCGTTATTAATGGTTCGTGCTTTGCGCTAATGCCAACCATTTTGGTTTCAACGCCAGCGCGATGGGACTTATCTACAATATTTTTTAGGAACCAAGCGCCAGAGGTATCAAGCTCTGTGATCTCTGACAGATCAATCACCGGATAGGTATATTTACCAAATTCAAATTTTTCCAGCTGATCAGCCAAATCTGCTAATTGACGCACATTCCACTCGCCACCAGCACGCAACACCGGCGTACCAGCTTGAACTTGATAATCAAGCCATGCTGCGGATTTGGACACGCATTACTCCCCGCTCTGATCCAGTATGATACTGCCTTTTTAATTTTAATATGAATAACACAGCACTTGACTGGCTGAAAGCATGCCATTTGTTTGTGTATTTGATTGATACACGCCGTCACATTATAACAAATCCGACACAATAAAAGCGTCGGCTACCAATAAGGACTTGAGGAACATGAACCTTAAAGAACATATCCGTGGCATACCTAATTTTCCGAAACCAGGGATATTTTTTTACGATATCTCCACCCTCCTTGCGCACCCAGAGGCTTGGAGTGCGTGTATTGAAAAATTAGCCCATATCATTGCGCCACAGAAACCCGATCTATTGGTTGGCATTGAGTCACGTGGATTTTTAACCGCTGCACCCTTGGCGTTAGAACTTGGCGTTGGCTTTGCCATGATACGTAAAAAGGGCAAGTTGCCTGGAAATACAATCTCACATGAATATGATCTAGAATACGGGACTGATATAATAGAAATTCAGGCTGACGCTGTAAAAACAGGACAAAAAATCATCATTTTAGATGATCTGTTGGCGACAGGCGGAACAGCATCAGCAACGGCACATCTTCTGCGGCAAGCAGGGGCAAATATTTTGGCAGCTGTTTTCATTATCGAGCTCAATTTTCTTGCAGGAAGAAAAAAAATGGACTTCCCAGTCCACTCGATTGTCGCTTATGACGAATGAGGCGTTATTCGATTTACATCATAAAGAAATTCTATGAGTCCTTTCACAGCTCGATCGAGGATCTCCTTTCCCATTGATGACGTGGCTTGGCTTGCATCACCCACAGCACCCGTTTTGTTCAAATCCTCAGTCATCCAGGCATAGGTATTCCTGCCGGTAGGCTGCAAATGTGTAGATACGTCGGCTACTGCTTGGCCTTTTGATATAAAGTTATCTATTCGCTCCATTTTGACCTCTTCTGGCGCAATGTGAAGCATTAATGCTGTTTCAATGGCTCCGCCATGAATGCCAAAGCGCCGCTCATGTGGTGTAACCAAATCCTCCAAATCGATAAGGTGGGTCCAACTTGCTGCCGCAACAAAAAGATCAGTGGAAATACGCAACTGTCTCGCCGCTAGCGTCATTAGTTCATTCTGCCCACCATGACTATTAAAAATAACGAGTTTCCGCAAACCCGCTTTGGCAACGCTTTCTCCTATTTCGCGCCAAGTTGAAAGCAATGTTTCTATACTGAAACTCAAAGTTCCTGGAAAAGACTGATGTTCCTCACTGTACCCAATAACTTGCTGCGGCAGTACCATAACCGAAAGGCCCTCAGGAGCAAAGGTCATCACCTTGGTGACGATTGCTTCATTAATAAGTGCATCCACCCCGAGTGGAAGATGTGGCCCATGCTGTTCCACTGCCGACACGGGGAGCAATGCGATACTGCCAGCCATGTCAACGAAATCCTCGGTGGTGATACTAGACCAGCGCCTTATGCCATTAATCATAGCTTTCACCTTAAATAGATAATCATGTTTGCCATGATGTGCCTAAAGGTTAGGACATAGCTACACTTTTTATTATTATGCCAGAGTTGCGAACTAACATCAAAAGTGCACGTCTTAAATACAATTAAAAACATTCATCTAACAAAGGAAAAATGATGTTTGTGTTTTCGAATTTGGGTACCCTGTTGAAACAGCCCAGACAGGGGTATCGGCCTAAATCTGCTATCGAATAGCTAAAGAAACTCTCGAAAATATATTCGCTTCGCACAACTTTCCATTTAGTGTGATGGGAAATCCAAATGGTTTGGATACTTCCTTTTCAAACCCTTCATGCACTACAAAATCTTTACCGAAACTCTTTTTGAATGGTATTTCTAGCCTGCTCTGATGAATTACCCCTGCTTTGAGTTTCGAACATCCGATATATGATTTCATCAAGTGCCGTGTGTCATCTATGATTTGATCTCCTTGGCGGTCTAACCGAAACGCAACAGGTAATAACCCAGCCACGGCCAGGATTTTATATATTCCAAAAAATTCTACGAATTCCGACTTTACCTGCCTAACTTTAGAGTCAAAAAGCTCCCTCTCTGCATCAAGAAGTTCAGAAAAAGTTCGCTGCCTGCGATCAAACTGACGCCGAAAAACACTTCTCACTCTATAATTTATTCCGACGTCATTCCGGAAAACCTTCAGGCGCATTCTTTCGTTTTGAAGGGCGCGCCAGTAATGGTCTGTTTTCGTCCCCCGTCCGAGATTTTGAAAAACTAGTAATCCAGAAGGATTTTTCATGCAGGCCGTGAATTGTTTTTTGGAAGATACAGCAGGTTTATCACGCATGTTATTACGTCGTGATGGAATATCTCCGAAAGTCGGGAATTTTGGCAATGCCTGACTATCTGGCTCGGCTTCTGAGCTTCTAGTCTCTCTATCAGATGACGCGTCATTTCGAGTTAAACATGTTACCGCTATAAGCAACGGCACTAATTTCTGCATGAAGCGAGCTTCAGGCATGCTTGGCCGAACTAAATATTTCGGTGACGTTTTTATTATATGAGAGAATGTGTCATCTGCGTCAGACAACTTGGTTAATGCCTGTGAAAATATGATTTGTGCCGACCCTAACGATTCTTGAATGCGATTTATACCTGCTGCGGTTAGTTTTTGCGGCCCTTCCCTTTGTTGCGCGACAGTCAGATGATTTCTTTGCTTCTCGACGTATTCACCCGCGAGCGCCACAAGCTCTCGTTGAAGCAACGCGTAAAGGTAAACGGCAACAGCCCGCAATGTTATATAGGTATAGGTGTCAAGGTTATTGTTCGCGACAACCTTTGCTGACCTATGCGGAGCAAAACCAAAGGCGCGCCCGATTTGGACGTGGGGCAATTTATTTGTCGCTGTTATATTATTTGAAGCGGATAAGAAGGATGCATCCTCTTCAATAGGAAGGTCCTCTATTCCAATGCTTGCCTTTACGGCCATTTTTACAGCGGCAGGCAGAGTGATAGCCTCTGCTGGCTGGATAAATTGCCACTCGCTTTTGTTACAAATTGCACAAATAACCAGCAAAGAAAGAAGATATTTATTCATGAGGTACCTACGCCACCCCACTAACGGATTAGATACAAACCAAGAAAAAAAATCATGCTTGCAATTCTCAAAATTATTCCATTACCGAGCAGAGAAGAACACAACATAGTCCCTACCATTCGAGAATTGCTATGCAAGATGCGGGACAAAAATGCCAACCACAAAAAATTATTCCATATAAGTATGTATTAAAGCTAAAATTAAAGTATTTTTTATATTTAAAGTAAAAAATTAATAAATATTGTATATTTTTGAATATATTTATAATAATAGACGATTTAATAAAATTTTTTATGATACGGTTATTCCATATTTTTTCTGTCAATATGATCGTATTTTTAAATAATAGGCAATATTATTCACATTTAGTGCAGAATATGCCTATCTTATCTAACTCCGGATTCTTGAAAGTGATATGGAGATACCACCGGAAAAAGACCACGCATGATAGGTCGACGCGCTGATAAGTGAACTTGTATAACTTTAAAGAGAGTGGTTAAAAAAACCTAAAAATTAAAATGCAAATCCTCAATATATTTGAAAGCAGCGAAAGAATACATTCCTCGATGCGGAATGCCGTTATCGATTTTTCAAAAATGACCACTAGCATTGTAGCTTTGGTGACGGATCAGGTCCGAAATGGAGAAAAAGTTATTGGCTATGGCTTCGGCTCCAATGGACGGTATGCTCAAGGAGGTATCCTTCGCGAACGTCTCATCCCTCGCATACTAGAAACGCCACCAAAAGACTTATTGGATGATCGAGAAATTCTCGATCCCCTGAAAATACATTCAACAATGCTGGCAAATGAAAAGCCCGGCGGTCATGGAGATCGTGCAGTTGCAGCAGCAGTAATTGACATGGCCGTTTGGGACGCCGTTGCGAAAATTGAAGAAAAACCGCTTTGGAGGCTGCTTTCCGAAAAGTTTAATAACGGAAAATTTGACGAGGAAGTCTTGGTTTATCCTGGTGGTGGATATTATTATGACGGTCGCGAAATTGATGGCCTCTGTGAGGAAATGCAACGCTATCTGGACTTGGGATACCGAATAGTGAAGATGAAAATCGGAGGTGCCAGCCTTTCAAAAGACATGGCACGTATCGAGGCCGTTCTCAAAATATTAGGGGATAAAGGGGAAAATTTAGCAGTAGACGCTAACGGTAAATTTGGACTTGCTGAAGCGCTTGAATATGCAAAAGAAATGGAGCCACTAGGCCTTGCATGGTATGAAGAGCCTGGGGATCCTTTAGATTACGAACTGCATAGAGCGCTAATATCCCAATATGATGGTCCTATCGCGATTGGGGAGAACTCTCTTTCTCATCAAGACGTGGTCAATTTTGCTCTATACGGCGGCTTGCGTCCAAATTCTGACTGGATTCAGATGGACCCAGCACTAGGGTATGGCCTCACTGAATACCTTCATACGATCAATATATTAAAACCACTAGGCTGGACAAAAAAACACCATGTGCCGCACGGAGGACATCAACTAGGCCTCAGTGTAGCGGCCGGCCTGCAATTAGGGGGCACAGAATCTTATCCACTCGTATTCAAACCCTTCGGAGGATTCGCTGATAACGCATTAATTGAACATGGCTTGACCAAAGTACCTGAAGTGCCTGGAATAGGTATCGAGTTAAAGTCAGAATTATTCAGTCTATTTCGTCGCCTAACACAAGGGGGGTAAGCTTATGGCAGAAATTGTGATCACAGAATTTGTCGATGATGCAACAGTTCAGAACTTGTCTCAAGATTACCAAGTGCACTTTGATCCAACACTTGTAGACCACCAACAAAACTTGCCAATTTTGCTTCAAGATTGCCGCGCGTTAATTGTGCGAAATCGCACACAGGTCACCTCCAAATTATTGAAGTCTGGGCCCAACATTGAGGTTATTGGGCGCCTCGGAGTAGGTCTCGACAACATTGATACCGAAGCATGTCAGGAGCAAGGTATCGAAGTTTGCCCTGCCGTCGGAGCTAATTCCATCTCAGTTGCTGAATACTCAATAGCTGCAATGCTAATACTCCTAAAACGTGGTATTTTTGATGTGAGTGAACGGGTTATAGCAGGTGAATGGCCTCGCACTGAACTAATGGGTCTGGAAGCTGCGGGACGAAGTTTCGGGCTCATTGGATATGGAGCTATTTCTCGAGAGGTGGCTACACGTGCACATGCTCTAGGCATGCAGGTAACGGCTTTCGACCCTTTCATAAATGAAGATGACACAGGTTGGGACATCGCTAAGAAAGCCACACTCGATGAGATTATCACGACAAACGATGTCATAAGCTGTCATGTTCCGCTCAATAACGAGACGTACCATGTGATTGATGAAACCGCTATTGCGCGGATGCGTAAAGGCACGATTGTGATCAACGCCTCAAGAGGTGGTGTTGTTGATGAAAAAGCAATAATGGCCGGATTGAAGTCTAAGAAGCTTGGCGGAGCGGCATTAGATGTCTTTGAATATGAGCCGCTTGACCAAAAGTCAGGAGCTGAATTTCGTGAGGTGCCGAACCTTTTGATTACACCCCACGTCGCATGGGCAACTGAGGAAGCAAATATAAGAACTGGCTCAGTGACTGTCGCTAATGTTCGCAGAGTCCTAGGTCGTGCCCGAGGAAAATAAACTCGAAAATGCAACCATGCCCTGACACTGACAAGGGCCACAACTCAATTTAATTTTTCTGCTCTTTATGCATGTGCTGCCTAAAAGTGCAACAATTCTGATTTTTCCTTGTACTCAAACCTCGGCGCTTATTGGGTTGCGAAGGGTGCCAATGCCCTCTATTGAAATTTCACAGATGTCGCCTGGTGTCATAAAAATTGGAGGAGTCCGAACAAATCCGACACCAGGAGGTGTGCCAGAAACAATCAGGTCGCCAGCCTCTAGCGTCATGACCTTGGTAATTTCATGTATTAGCTCGGAAACATCGAACATCATATCTGCGGTATTGCCATCCTGAAGTAACTCATTATTAAGACAGGTTTGGATTCCAAGCCCTTGAGCGCCAGGCGGCAGCTCATCGATGGTCACCAACTCAGGACCAAAGCCTCCAGAGGCGTCAAAGTTTTTGCCAGATGTCCACGTTGGACTTTTAAATTGAAAGTCACGCACCGAACCTTCATTAAAAATCGAATATGCTGACACCATGTTAATTGCCTTTGCCCTTTCGATGTTACGCCCTTTTTTGCCTATCACGACCACCAACTCTGCCTCGTAATCAAATTCTGTGGATGCATTAGGTGCGATAAGGGGCTGTTCATGGGCCACCAACGTTGATTTAAACCGCGGGAAAAGTATAGGGTACTCAGGTTTCTCCAGTTTAGTTTCCGCCGCATGATCCTCATAGTTGAGCCCAACGCAAATAATTTTGCCAGGGTTCCAGACCGGTGGAAAATACTTTATTCCTGAAAGAGGGTGAACAGAATGCGGCGGAGGATTATTAAGAATATGTTGCAAGCGGCCTTCAAGCGGTGCCGCAAGTAGTGCACACATATCCGAAGGTAAATCCGGGGCTGCCTCAGATATATCCACCAGATCTTCACCACGTCGAAGCCCAATAGTCGGCTTGCCATTTTTGTCATATGCCAGAAGTCGCATGCTTATTAATCTCCTATTGAAGAGAATGTTGCCCGCAGGAAGTCATAGAAAACCCTATTGCCTTCCAATTAATTCGCAGTAACGAGGGGTGCATTAAAACACCAGATCAAGCTGTCCACAATCATCAGCGACCTTTAAAAACAGGACGCCGCTTGGACAGGAAGGCATTTATTCCTTCCTTGAAATCGTCAGTAGTCATGGTGTGATAAGTCTCTTCGTGTTCTACTGGGTTGATTGGTTCTGGGCTACAAAGACGGCTAATGAACTTCTTATTGAAGCGTTGAGC